>CALHBQ010000050.1 GCA_937930815.1 uncultured Saprospiraceae bacterium
ACCGCCGACAAAAGAAGGTTACAATGTCGTCCACGCCATCAAAGCAATGCATGAAAAGCGCGCAAAAGTATTTTTTGCGATGGGTGGAAATTTCCTTTCTGCTACACCCGATACTGAGTTGACTGCCGCCGCTTTACAAAACTGTGATTTGACCGTTCAAGTTTCTACCAAACCAAATCGCAGTCATTTGATTACGGGTAAAACGGCGATTATTTTACCATGCCTTGGTCGGACGGAATTAGATGTTCAAAACGATAAAAAGCAATTCGTTACCGTTGAAAACTCAATGGGTGTCGTGCATCAAAGTCGTGGCGGATTGAAACCTGCCTCAGAGCATTTGCTGAGCGAACCAGCGATTGTTGCAGGTTTAGCGAAAGCTACTTTAAAAAATACAAATACAAATTGGAGCACCCTCGTTAAAGATTACGATCTCATCCGAGAAGCGATTGAAAAAACCATCCCTGGTTTTGAAAATTACAATGAACGTGTCAGAAAACCAGGTGGTTTTTATTTGCCAAATGGCGCACGCGATGGTGATTTTAAAACCACTACTGGTAAAGCCAATTTTAGTATAAACCAAATCGCAGAACATAATCTTAACGAAGGAGAATATTTAATGATGACTGTCCGAAGTCATGACCAATTTAATACTACAATTTACGGCTTAGATGATCGCTATCGGGGTATTTATAATGGTCGCCGTGTCGTCATGATGCACCCAGACGACATGAAAGCTGCAGGTTTGAAAGAAGGTGATTTCACAGACCTATCGAGTCATTATGATGAAGTAGAGCGACTTGCACCAAAGTTTTATGTCGTTGCCTATGACATTCCGAGACGATGTATCGGCACTTATTTCCCAGAAGCAAATCCATTGATTCCTTATGATAAATTTGCGACTCGAAGTGAGACGCCGATTTCAAAATCGGTGGTGGTTAGGGTGAAGAAAAGTAGGGAATGAATAAGGGCGTGTATAGCTTTTTATGAAAAGCTGTGAATTATTGCTTTCCCAATCCCGAAGAGGTTTAGTTTTATAATTTGTATTACATTAGCACTATGACTTATCTCTTTAGAGAGAGCCGTTGTGGCGGAGAGAGGGTGAAATTAGTGGTCAGTATAAAACCATTGATCAACTATTTCTTTCATAGCATTTTCCATTTTTTATTTGATAAAAAAAACAGCTTGTCTGTCGTGGAGGGAAACAAAAAAATCTCGTTAGATTCAAAAGCCTACCGGCTGAATCTAACCTGCCTCCCGCCACAAGTGACGAGTTCACACTTAAAGCTAAGCGTTTTCAGAATCATCTTTTTCAATAAAATTACCTTCTTCACCTTCAACGATTGCTTGATTGTTTCCCTCAGAATGCTTCCGATGCAACTTCACCATTTCCACACTCAAATAAATAGAAAAGCCTAAAACCAGCAACGCCGCTCCCATCAAGTTTTCATGGATTTTTTGAATGATAAAAAAGTCATAAAGACCATGCAATCCAACGACAATTACAAATCCGCGAAGAATGTAGCTCCATTTTTTTTCTTTATTAAATTTAGCCATTCCAAAATAATAACCCGTGATAACTCCAAAGACAGCATGCGTCGGAACAGCTGTAAATGCTCGAACGATAATCGTCGCCCAATCATGTTGATAAGCGTAAAAGATGTTTTCAACCGCTGCAAAACCCATTGCAGTCATAACTCCGTAGATTATGCCATCCATCCTTTCATTGAAAAATGATTGTTGATAAGGATAAAGGTAAACACCAAGACTTTTAACAAATTCTTCACTTAATGCGACGACCAAAAAGGCAATTACAATCGTCTTCCAAGTGTTTACATCTTGTTCGAGCGAAGTAGTCGAGACCCAAGATTCCCAAAAAAGTATGGGAATCGTACAAATCCCTCCAATCAAAAATGTGATGAGCAATGGCCAAGCAGGTTCTTTTTCGAATTTATCCAATCTGAAAATGATCCAGCAAATAATTGCGACAGGAAGTACAGCGAATAAGTATAAAAGCAGGTCATTCATTCACGCAAAGTTAAAAAAATCAGTTGCTCCTAAAATGGTCCCTCAATCTTAGGCAAGCAATTTGAACACTAATAAGCAATTATCTGCTTACTTTAGAGCATTAAAAATGATTAAAAAAATTGCCACATATTTCCTCACGGTGCTTTTTTGCATTTTGGCTTTCGTCAAAGTGGAAGGGCATGATTGGGTAATGAAGGGCAAAGCAGTTTCTGCACTTGGAAACTTAGGGTTGTATCGGGATAGCACATTTAGCAGTAATAGCGTTTCATTTTATAAGGAAGGAGCATTATTCAAACTTTTGGGAGAAACTAAAAAATTGCACGAAGATGATTCGCAAAAACAATTGTACAAATGGTACAAAGTAGAGGCGCTTGATGGCAAAACAGGGTGGCTGTTCGGAGATATGGCGGTGGTCATGTTGCCCGATTCGAAAACCAATGAAGCGGTTGCAGATTTTAATAAAAAGAAATTTGATTTCAAAGATAAG
>CALHBQ010000051.1 GCA_937930815.1 uncultured Saprospiraceae bacterium
CAAAGATTGTTGTATCGACATATCGCTTGGTTGTACACATTGCGTAGTCAGTTGTTGATTCCGACTCCATGGGAACATGGCTCCGAAAGTCGAATGGCTGAATTATATATCAAACGTCGTAAGAAAAGTTTTGGCGTTGGGCTTTTTGAAGATGATGTTACACAAGTGGAAGTACAGAAATTTTTAGAAGATGGAGAATGTCAAAAAGTAATAAACTTTCAAAATACAGCTACTCAATTGATTGACAAACAATCGCAAGAATTAAAAAAATTACGAGAAGATGATTTGATTGATGATTTCCGTCATATGGAATTGCAGAAGATTCTCAATGATTTTTACACACACCAAGGCAAAGCAGAACGAATTAAGAAATTCCCCTTGCCTCGTCAGTATTCCTCAAGCAGTTTTATTTTTGTAGGAATATTTATTTTTCTATTACCCTTTGGCTTAGCTCCTGCTTTTCATGAAATGGGAGAGCACTCACATCATGGAATTTGGTTAACGGTTCCTTTCACCGTTTTGATTGGTTGGGTTTACGTTATGATGGAATTGATTGGTGATTATTCCGAAAATCCATTTGAAGGATTGGGCAATGACATTCCTATGCTTTCACTTTGTCGAGTTATTGAAATTGACCTCCGCGAAATGTTAGGAGAGACCGATTTGCCTCCTAAGATTCAACCGGTAGAGAATGTGTTGATGTAACTATTTCAATTTAGAACTCAACAATTTTTCAATTTCTTCAAAAGGTGGATTTACCGCAATGATATTGCCTTGAGGATCGATTAAGTATTTGGTAGGCACTTCTTTTACACCATAGGAAGAAGCAATTGGCGAATCAAAAAATCGAAGGCTCGTTGCTTTATCCATCGTTTGATGCGGCCATATCAAATTAAATCTTTCGAGCGCTGCTTGCCAGCGTCGTTCATTGGTTTCAACAGCAACTCCGACGATTTCGAAGTTGGAAGCATCAGTGAATTGCTTTCCGTTGTACTCACCATAAAGTTCTTTCAATTTTGGAAATTCGCCGATACATGGGCCGCACCAACTTCCCCAAAAATCAAGCAAAACATAATTACCTTTCAAATCAGATAATTTCAAATTGTCTTTGATTGCAAAATCGGCAGCTACTTCACCTGTCGAAAATTTAGGCATCATATAAAGGTATTTGCCAACCTGCACTGTGCCATAAATTAAAACTATCGTAAATACCGTTTTTAATATTTTCATGAATACAACTTTTTATAAAATAATTATCACCTTTAATTAAAAGCCACCACATGAAATTGTTTCCACAATCATTCCTCTTTTTGATAATTGTCTGTATGGCTACTGCTTTGCATGGACAAAAGACCTTGATGATGGAAAAACGAGGTTCGATGAAGGTCAAACGCTCTTATGAAGGAGACGAAATCACTTACCGCATAAAAGGAGAGAAGGAATGGAAAACCTCAATCATCGTTCAGCTAATCCCCGAAGATAACATCATTGTTTTGGATAAATTATATGTACGATTGGAAGACATTGATGCTTTCAAAAGAGATAGAAAACGAAATCGCGCCATCGCTTACAGCAACCAATTATATGTTTTTGGAACAGCTTGGACGGCTTACACGGCTATTGATGATTTAGTTATCAGCAAACGCGAAACCGATTGGGAAGCCGCAGCTTATGTTGGCGGAACTTCTTTTGTAGTCGGTTCTCTTTTACGGCTTTGGCCGAAAACGAAGACTCTGAAATTTGGGAAAAAACGACGGTTGAGAATTTTGGATTTGACGCCAGTGGCGGCTCCGGTGCCGAAGGTTTAGATTAGATCAAATGCAAAACAATCATTAAAAATAATCTTCATTTCTGATCCAACTCCCCAACCGATTGGATAAGTTTTGCTAATCAATTCTTGACAAGGTTCTTTAAAATAAACTTGGAGTACTTCTTTTTTGATAAGCCTACAAGATTTCTCAAAACTTGTAATTAATGAATTATAAAATGAGTCATTAATATCGCCATATTCAAGAGTAAAATCTAACATCATCTCAGTTCTATAAAGCATTAATGTTATTAAGTCTTTTTGATGGACTGAGATTTTTTTAAATGCTGTAATTACTTTTTGAGATTCGCGACTACTTGCTTTTCCATATCCTCTTGAGGGAAAGTATTCTTTTTTTATTTTCGCTTTAAATTCAGATAATATTTTCTCAGAATCATTTCCTAATTCGAGTTGATAATACTTTTTAACAGAATCAAACTTCTTAACAAGTTTCTTGACTTCCTGTTTTAGTTCCTTCTCAGAAAGTGAGTCTAAGTACTTATTTAAGTCTCTTTGCATCTTTCAAAAAGTTAACAACCAATTATAACCTCGGAGATTTTCCACCGCCCGGCATCATGCCACCCATTTTACCCATAGGCATTTTACTCATTTTATGCATCATCTTACGCATCTGATCAAACTGTCTGATAAACGCATTGATGTCTTTGATGTCACGACCACAGCCAAGTGCGATACGCTTCTTTCTACTCATACTCAATAACTCAGGATTGGCGCGTTCTTTCGGTGTCATCGACTGAATGATCGCTTCTACTTTTACGAAAGCTTTGTCATCAATATCGACATCTTTCATCGCTTTGCTCATACCAGGCATCATGTTCATCAATGAACGGATATCCCCCATTTTCTTCAATGCATTAAGCTGCGAAAGCATATCATTGAAGTCGAATTTATTCTTACGAATTTTCTTTTCTAAACGCTTTGCCTCTTCTTCACTGAACTGGTCTTGCGCACGTTCTACGAATGAGATAACATCACCCATTCCCAAAATCCGTTGCGCCATTCTATCAGGGTGGAAGACATCGATTGTCTCCATCGTCTCACCGGTACTGATAAATTTGATTGGCTTTCCAACTGTATATTTCACAGAAAGTGCTGCACCACCGCGTGTGTCACCATCCAATTTTGTTAAAACAACACCGTCATAATTGATTTGCTCGTTGAAGGCTTTTGCAGTATTCACCGCATCCTGACCCGTCATCGAATCCACCACAAAAAGCGTTTCGTTTGGAGAGATAGACTCTTTGACTTCGCTGATTTCTTTCATCATCGCTTCGTCAATAGCCAAACGACCTGCCGTATCTACAATCACCACATCGTGATTGAATCGTTGCGCATGAGCAATACCTGCCAATGCAATTTGAACTGGATTTTTGTTTTCTGGATCTTTATAAACATCCACTTTGATTTGCTCACCAATCACGGTCAACTGATCAATCGCCGCAGGACGGTAAACATCACAGGCAACCAATAATGGCTTTTTCCCTTTTTTAGATTTGAGGTACAACGCTAACTTTCCTGAGAAAGTCGTTTTACCCGAACCTTGCAAACCTGCAATTAAAATAACGCCCGGTTTTCCTTTGATGTTGATACCAACCGATTGGCCACCCATCAAATCCACCAATTCGTCCATGACGATTTTGGTCATCAATTGACCTGGCTTTACTGCCTTCAGGACGTTGTCTTGGCCAAGCGCTTTATTTTTAACCTTCTCGGTAAATTCTTTTGCAATCTTATAATTCACATCTGCTGCAACCAATGCTCTACGAATCTCTTTGACCGATTCCGCAATATTCAGCTCCGTGATTTTGTTTTCACCTTTTAGCACCTTAAAGGCACTATCCATCTTACTACTTAAATTATCAAACATTTCTTTGTTGTTTTTGAAGTATGCGGAACTTCAGTTCCGCAGTAAATATCGGCGGAACTGAAGTTCCGCATACAATAAAACAGCTTTTTCTCACTTGAGCCCACAAAGATAAGGAATGAGAAGGTTTATTCTAAAACAGAGTGACATTTTCCTCTTTTTCGCCAACATCTCTTTCGTACCTTTGTTATAGCAGAGAACGAGAGTTTGAGAGGATTGAGAATTTGAGAGCGCGAGAACCTTTCTCTCATACGCTCAAATTCTCAATCCTCTCAAACTCTCCCAACTCAAACTCTAATAATATGAAAGTTCAATCTCTCTTAGAAAAGGCGTTAAATTACGAATGGTTGACTCCGGAAGAAGGTGTTTTTCTTTTTGAAAATGCCACGACTACTGATTTGATGTATGTTGGTAATCAAATGCGTCAACACCATGTGCCGGGTAAAACGGTTACTTGGATCATTGATCGAAATTCCAATACGACCAATGTTTGTATCGCCAATTGCAAGTTTTGTAATTTCTATCGTCGACCAGGACATGATGAAGTTTACACCACAACCATTGATGAGTATCGGGTAAAAATAGATGAGCTATTTGAGTTTGGAGGAGAGCAGTTGTTGTTACAAGGAGGACATCATCCTGATTTAGGATTGGATTTTTATGTAAAAACTTTCAGTGAGTTGAAGTCGATTTATCCGACTTTGAAACTCCATGCATTGGGGCCGCCAGAGATTGCGCACATTGCTAAAATTGATAAACTTTCTCACACAGAAGTATTGGCTGCTTTAAAAGAAGCAGGTTTGGATTCATTACCCGGTGCAGGTGCTGAGATTTTGAATGACCGTGTTCGTCGTTTGATTTCAAAAGGAAAATGTGGCCGTCAGGAATGGTTGGATGTCATGCGCGCTGCGCATCAATTGGACATCACAACTTCTGCAACGATGATGTTTGGGCATATCGAAACGAATCTCGAACGCATGGAGCACTTTGCAGACATCAGACAAGTTCAGTCTGAGAAACCAGATCATGCAAAAGGATTTTTGGCTTTCATCCCTTGGCCATTTATGGATGAGGATACGATTTTGAAAAAACTAAAACGCGCCCGCAATACCGTTACCAGCGACGAATATGTTCGAATGATTGCCATGAGTCGCATCATGCT
>CALHBQ010000052.1 GCA_937930815.1 uncultured Saprospiraceae bacterium
GTGATTTTTTATGGCGCATTAGCGCCACAAAAATATAAAACCATGCAGTGAGAAATTTAAAATTTATTTGTCTATTGAAATTCGGGTACAACTTTTTAACCATTTAATAGACCCAACTATTAGTCCTATGACACTTCGCTCAGGGAACGCATTTTCGGAACGAATTTGCTATTCCTTTGGCAACTTATAATCCTCAATTTCCCCCAGCGCATTTACATCATCTCCATTCAAAGCAATCATTTCAATTTCTACTTTCTTCCATCCGTTTACCTTGATAATCAGGAAGTTATCTTTTTTGTTTCCACCCATTCCGCTGGCAACGAGGGTGATGTTTTTTTCTTTATGATAGAAAAATGAATTCTTATCAGAGTAGGCGCCAACGTCTCCAGCAAACATAAAAACGGGTTGATTTGTCTTTTCAAAAAGTGGTAAAACGACTGATTCAAAATTGCAAGAATCACCTCTGTAACCAATCCAATTTGGAGCTACATTCTTGAATTTATTATCAGGGGACCACCAAAGCAATTGATGAAAAAAGACAAAGATATTTCCATTGAGTTCTTGGTTTCTGATAAGGGTTGATTTTAAAAAATCCAATTGCTCACCAGTGATACTCCATTTTTCTAATAGTGGATCTAAAAAAATAAATAGGTCTCCATTTTGAATAAAGGCTGAATAAGTTTTTCCAAAACGAGATTCGTATTCTTTCCGTTTTCTAACCAATTCATGATTACCAGGAGCTTTGTAAATTGGGATATCTAAAGGTTTTAAATCTGTATGAAGGCTATCCCAATGTTTGTCGCTATCCATAAAAACCATATCGCCAGTCAGTACTCCAAAACTCATGTTTGGAGTAGATTTTATGAGTCCGAATTTCTCTACGAATGGAGGATGAACGCCGATTGATTTTGGCGAAGGTTTTCCGTAAACATGACCAGCTACGAAAAATGAATAAGGTTCACTTTTATTACATGAAAGAAAGCAAATCGCAAGCAAACAAAATATCCATTGCATCTTTTTTAGGGAAAATTTTTGCTTTAAATTCTTCAATATTATCTCAATATTTTGTCGCTTCAGCCGTGGGACGACTTGGAGTCGTGCCACGGCGTAGCTTAGTTTAAACCATATTTTCTGGTCGAACCCATTTGTCAAATTCTTCAGAAGTCAAAAGCTTCAAAGCCACTGCGGCTTGACGCAATGTCGTTCCCTCTTTGTGTGCTTTTTTCGCAATTTTGGCTGCGTTATCGTAACCGATTTTTGTATTCAAAGCAGTTACCAGCATCAAAGAATTTTCGAGCATTTCCTTGATTTGCGGATAATTTGGCTCCAATCCTTTTGCACAATTTTCATTGAAACTATCACAAGCATCACCAATCAATCGAGCAGATTGTATGAAGTTTGAAATCATCATTGGCTTGAAAACATTCAATTGGAAATGTCCTGTTGAGCCGCCAACGTTTATTGCTACATCATTTCCTAAAACCTGTGCAGCGACCATTGTCAACGCTTCTGATTGAGTAGGATTTACTTTTCCAGGCATGATGGATGAACCGGGTTCATTTGCTGGAATGATGTATTCGCCGATGCCACTTCTTGGGCCAGAGGCCAACATTCTTACATCGTTTCCAATTTTCATCAATGAAACAGCGACGGTTTTCAAAGCACCATGTGCTTCTACGATTGCATCGTGTGCAGCGAGTCCTTCAAATTTATTTTTTCCAGTTACGAAAGGTAAACCGCTGATTTTTGCGATTTCTTTTGCGACGTTTCTGGAGTATCCTTTTGGTGTGTTTAAGCCTGTTCCAACAGCCGTTCCACCCAAAGCCAATTCACTCAAATGCTTCATCGTAAATTTAATCACCGCCAAGCCATGATCTAATTGAGAAACCCAACCGCCAATTTCTTGACCCACCGTAACTGGGGTTGCATCCATGAAGTGGGTACGTCCAATTTTTACCACTTTTTTATACTCTTTCGCTTTAGCTGCAAAAGTATTTCTCAATGCCTTGATACCTGGAATCGTCGTTTCAACCAACATCTTCATCGCAGAAATATGCATAGCAGTTGGAAACGTATCATTCGATGATTGAGATTTATTTACATCATCATTGGGGTGTAAATATTTTTTATCGTCCGTCAACTTTCCACCATTTATCACATGACCTCGGTTAGCGATTACCTCGTTTACGTTCATGTTGGATTGAGTTCCAGAACCCGTTTGCCAAACTACCAATGGGAATTGGTCATCTAATTTTCCATCAAGAATTTCATCGCAAACTTTACCAATCAATTTTGCTTTTGTTTTTGGTAAAACGCCAGCTGCTGCGTTTGTATTCGCCGCTGCTTTTTTCAAAATGGCGTATGCACGAATCACTTCGATTGGCATTTTTCCGCTTCCTATTTTGAAATTTTGTGTTGAGCGTTGGGTTTGTGCTGCCCAATAAACATCCGCTGGCACTTTGATTTTTCCAATACTATCTTTTTCTGTTCTGAACTTCATGTTTAATTATTTTGAATCTAATTTTTCTAATTTTTTTATTCTGCTTTTGTTTTGGAATACATTAATAATCCAAACCAGATTATATGAAATGCCGGCAAAGAAAGGAGTAATATTCCAATTAAAAAAGCGGCCCAATAAAGATAGCCCAACGGAAAAACATCCAATGCCGACATTCATAAGAAAAACCTTTTGTAGCCAAAGTGTTTCGACCTTTTCAACTTTTGAAAGATTTAGATCTTCTCTTTTGGAATAGGCATATCTATACATTAGATGTAGCGTTCCAAAAACTAAAATAAAACCTAGTCCATAAATGATCATGACAGAATTTAGTTTTTCAAACGGAACGATGGAATTAAAATAGGCATAGTCCTCTTTCATATTTCCCATTGCTAAGGAAGAGAAAAAATTAATAATCCAAGACATCAAAAACTTTAAGGGGAAGGCATAAGAAATTGTGAAAAATAAAAGTAACAAATTGAGATTGGTCGATTTACGATCATATAATGCAAATCTTCTAAAATAATTTTTCTGCTCACGCCAAACCCAAAAGATAAAAATGATACTCAACCCAAATGGAATAAGGTCAATTACAAATTTTCTGAGTTCATCATAATTGGAAGGAGAATTTGCAGAAAGTAAAGTTATTGCGATTGCAAGAGCAAATACACCATCACTCAATGCCTCAATTCTATTATTATTGTCCTCTCTTTGTTTGAAATTTCGAGTGTTATTCTTTTTCACGTTTTAAGTATGTTTTGCCCTAAAGTTAGAAAAACTACAAATGTTTACCCAACATGCCTTTGAACTTATTACTTTTGCGGCGGTTTAACATAAAAGTTGTTAAACAACTTCATAAAAAGATATTTTTCGAACTTTAAAAACATAACTCACTTATGGCATTCGAATTACCAAGTTTACCTTACGCTAAAGATGCATTGGAGCCACACATTGACGCTCGTACAATGGAAATCCACCACGGAAAGCACCATGCTGGTTACACCAAAAAATTAAATGCGGCTATCGAGGGTACTGACCTTGAAGGCAAAAAAATTGAAGATATTTTAGCAAATGTTTCTAAACACTCAACTGGTGTAAGAAATAATGGAGGTGGATATTTCAACCACCGACTTTTTTGGGAAGTAATGTCTCCTGAAGGCGGCGGAGAACCTACTGCAGCGATGAATATCACAAAAGCAATCAACAGAGATTTTGGTTCTTTTGAAAATTTCAAAACTGAATTTGCAAAAGCAGCTGGAACTCGTTTTGGTTCAGGTTGGGCATGGTTGTGTGTTGACAAAGACGATAAATTGCTTATTTGTTCAACTCCAAATCAAGATAATCCTTTGATGGATGTCGTTGACTGTCCAGGAACTCCAATTTTAGGATTGGATGTATGGGAACATGCATACTATTTGAACTACCAAAATAGAAGACCTGATTACGTTCAAGCATTTTTTAATGTAGTGAATTGGTCAGTTGTTTCTAAGAAATACAATGATGCAAACCCGGGTGGAAGTGATTTTTCATAGAGAATAATTTCACCGGAAAATTAGAATTCATAACCGTTTTCTAAAAGTATTAGGTAAAAATGCCATTCAATTCGTTTTGGGTGGCATTTTTACTTGACAAACAGTTTAGTTTTATTTATATTTGAAATATATCCAAAACAATGTAGGAATCTATTAAACACTATTTTATAACATAATCCAAATTTTGCCCATGATCATACTATCACTACTTTTAGTTGTGCTAGTTGTTTTTAGACTTGATCTTATAAGAGAGTCGTAAAAGACAAATTAGTTACATCCCATTTACAAAACTTCATTTATCCCGAATTTTCTTACTGAAAATTCGGGATTTCTGTTTTTTAGACACATTTACATTTGTAATAACTATTTTAAAAATACATTTTTGCGCTTCATTTAAAGTTGAGCCACTAAAATCTCATATTATGAAAAGAATCAGAATGGTTGCCGGTAATTGGAAAATGAATATGACCTATGAATTAGGTCGTGATTTGGTCATGCAAATACGTGATGGTTTAGCTCCATCCGAAGTAAAGGTCGTTTTTTGCCCGCCTTATATTCATTTGAAACCAACTTCGATAAGTTTGCACGATGTTTTGAATTTGCATGTCGGTGCTCAAAATTGCCATGAATCTGAAAAAGGTGCATTTACTGGGGAGATTTCAGCTGCCATGCTAAAATCTGTTGGCTGCGAATATGTGATTTTAGGTCACTCTGAACGCCGTGAAATTTATAAAGAATCACATAAATTGATAGGAGAGAAAGTAAAAGCTGTTTTGGAAAATGGCATGAAACCAATCTTCTGTTTTGGTGAAAAATTGGAATCAAGAGAAGCCAAAAAGCAAAATGATATTGTGAAAAAGCAATTGAAAGAATCGCTTTTCGATGTGATTGAAAAAGCAGACATTGAGAATGTCGTTTTGGCTTACGAACCAGTTTGGGCAATCGGAACAGGAAAAACTGCCAGTCCTAAACAAACGCAAGAAATGCATGCATTTATCCGTTCATTGGTTGCAAAGAAATACGGAAAGGAGGCTGCTAATTTGACGACTATCCTTTATGGAGGAAGTGTCAAACCTGCCAATGCAAAAGAGCTTTTTAGTCAGCCAGATGTGGATGGCGGATTGATTGGAGGTGCTTCTTTGAAGGCAGATGACTTTGTTGCGATTACGAAGGCGTTTTTCTAAGAAGCTTAATCTCTAAAAAGTTTACATGAGTCATCCTTAATTATTCGATTTTATTGAACAAAAGGATATCTAATTTTCTAATTTATTGATAATCAAGTTGTTGCGAGATGCGGGTTGCGAGTCGAGCGTACACGCAACCCGCATCTCGCAACAAAACAAGCATTCATAAGATATTGATTATCAATGAATTGAGCTATTGAATATAAAATTCGGGATGACTCATGTTTTTTATCTCATTAAAGTAACATCTCCTTTCACCTCTATAGTGACGCCATCAATAAATTCTAAAACGCCATAATAGACAAACACATTTGAATTCATTGGTTGACCTCTGAAACTTCCATCCCAACCTAATTCATTTACGTTAGGTGCAAAGTTTTCTCCTTTCCAAATCAGTTCACCCCACCTGTCAAAAATAAGTAATTCATTTATTTCAGCAAGAGTGTTATCTCCATAAATAGTAAAGAAATCATTGATGCCATTATTATCAGGACTAAAAGCGTCTGGTATGAAAATAGAGCGATCGGCTCTTACTCGAATCGTGATTGAATCTTGACCTAAGCATCCATTTTCATCGGTTACAAAAAGGGTGTAAAGCGTTTGAGTAAGCGGACCAACAATTACATTGGGGCAAGTTGGACAATTTAGATTATCATCTGGAACCCATGTGAAATCCGTCCCTAAACGATTCAAAGATGGATTGATAGCAATTGAATCTCCTAAATCAATCAACGTGTCATTTGGTAATGAAACTTGAAATATATCGGGTTGTGAAAGTTCGATTTCTGTTTCCGTTGAACAGCCATTTGAATTTCTTACTGTTATTGAATAATCCCCAGCTTCGAGTTCATCAAAAAGTGGTTGATTAGTAAAATCAATTCCATTGATACTAAATTCTAAATCTGGATTTGAAGTTAAAATTTCAATTGAGCCAGTAGAATACCCAAAACA
>CALHBQ010000053.1 GCA_937930815.1 uncultured Saprospiraceae bacterium
CTCCTCCAAAAAAGAAGACTAAATCATTTATTATAAAATATTTTCGTGGTGAAGATCCAAACAGCTACATTGGCTCGTATAACCTGAAATAGTAAATTTACTTTGTTTAACCTTTTGCATAAAATCTTAAACAAAAAGCAAAAAACGCTGTTTCACGATATCAAAACAGACATAAATTGACAAAAAAGGTAATAGTAATTGGTGCTGGATTTTCTGGATTAGCGGCTGCGACGAGTCTCGCTCAGGCGGGGTATGAGGTGACTATATTGGAAAAAAATGACATCGCAGGTGGACGTGCTCGTAAATTTGAGGTGGATGGGTTTACCTTTGATATGGGGCCGAGTTGGTATTGGATGCCCGATGTTTTTGACAATTACTTTGAACGATTTGGGAAAAAGACTTCCGATTATTACGATTTGAAAAGATTGGATCCTTCTTATCAAATCTATTTTGGTGAAAATGACATCATGGATGTTCCCGCCAAAATGGAAGAACTGGAAGCCATGTTCGAAGCACTCGAACCCGGCAGCGCGAAGAACCTTCGCCACTTTCTCGCGGAAGCGAAATATAAATATGAAGTTGGGATGAACGAGTTTGTTTTCAAACCAAGTCATTCCATTATGGAGTTTGCAGATGTGCGGGTGTTGAAAAGTATGTTTCGTTTGCAGATGTTGACTTCGATGTCAAAGCATGTTCGACAGCTTTTTAAAAATGAAAAGTTGATAAAGTTGTTGGAGTTTCCAGTGTTGTTTTTAGGTGCAACGCCGGGCAATACACCTGCCATGTACAGCTTGATGAATTATGCAGATTTGGCACTCGGCACTTGGTATCCGATGGGTGGTATGCATAAAATTGTTGAAGGAATGGTTTCGCTGGCAGAGGAGTTTGGCGTAAAAATAAAACTCGGCGAGGAGGTCAAAAAAGTTTACATTCCAAACGGCCACGCGACACGCGTCATAACTGAAAATGGCGAGTACGAATGTGATGCAGTGGTCGGTGCGGCAGATTATCACCACATCGAGCAGCAGATTTTAGAACCACAACATCGCCGCTACTCCGAGGACTATTGGTCGAAGCGAACGATGGCGCCTTCGAGTCTTTTGTTTTATCTCGGCGTTGATAAAAAATTAGAAAATTTACACCACCATAATCTCTTTTTCGACGAAGATTTTGAACTACATGCCCAAGAGATCTACGAAGATCCGAAGTGGCCATCTAAACCTCTATTTTATGTCTGTGCGCCGTCCGTGACGGATGCTTCAGTCGCACCCGTTGGGAAGGAGAATATTTTTGTGCTTATCCCGCTTGCCCCGGATCTTGAAGATACGGAGGCATTGCGCGAGAAGTATTACAACATCGTGATGGAACGTCTCGAAAAACATACGGGACAGTCCATCCGCGATAAGGTGATTTACAAACGTTCTTATGCGCATGCTGATTTCAAAAAAGATTATCATGCCTTTCGAGGTAATGCATATGGCTTGGCAAATACACTTTTGCAAACCGCTTTTTTGAAACCAAAAATGAAAAGTAAAAAAGTAGAAAATCTTTTTTACGCAGGACAGTTGACGACTCCTGGACCAGGCGTTCCACCGTCATTGATCTCCGGTCAAGTGGTTGCTACCGAAATTTCCAAATACCTAAATCGATAAAACTATGATGAAATTATTTGACGAAGTTTGTGTCGAATGTAGTGCGCATATCACCAAACGTTATAGCACTTCTTTTTCTATGGGGATTCGTGTTTTTGAAGAAAAATATAGAAACCCGATCTATGCGATTTATGGTTTTGTTCGCTTTGCTGATGAGATTGTGGACACTTTTCACGATCATGATAAACGAGAATTGTTAAACCGTTTTAGAAAAGATACTTTTCAATCAATCGAAGAAGGAATTAGTCTCAATCCGGTTTTGCATAGTTTCCAATCAGTCGTTCGAAAATACAACATCGAAGATGGTTTGATCGAAGCTTTTTTGAAAAGTATGGAAATGGATTTGGAGCATCATGACTACGAGCAATCGTTGTACGAACAATATATTTATGGTTCGGCAGAGGTAGTTGGTTTGATGTGTTTGCGCGTTTTTTGTGAAGGCAATGCAGCACAATACGATGAGTTGAAAGATTATGCAAAAAGCCTCGGAGCTGCTTTTCAAAAAATAAATTTCTTGAGAGATATGCGTAGTGATTTTGATGATCGAGGTCGCGTTTATTTTCCAGGCATTGATTTCTCAAAATTCACAGAAGAAGAAAAAGATCAGATTGAAGTTGATATCAAAAAGGATTTTGACCATGCTTATATCGGTATTCAAAATCTGCCAAAAGGTGCGCGATTGGGCGTTTATTTGGCGTACAAGTATTATTTGAATTTGTACAAAAAGATTAAAAAATCATCGGCAGAGCGAGTGCAGTCGGAGCGGATTCGGGTGAGAGATAGCAAAAAGGTTTATTTGCTTTTTAGTTCGACCGTTCGCAATCGGTTGAATATTTTATAAGGTCTTTGATAGGGTAGATTTTCATAAAAAAGGCCGCAAACTAAGGTTGCGGCCTTTTTTATGAAAATCAATTCGCATCTCTCACAATTTCAATATAACCGCTCAACGTATTTGCAAGCGTTTCAACTCCGCCCAACCGTTGCTCAAAGACTTGACAACGGTAGAAGTATACGCCGTTATTTAAAGCATCTCCAGCTAAGTTGGTGCCATCCCAATTGATATTTGGGTCAGTGGTTTCAAATACCAAATTCCCCCAACGGTTGAATACTTTCATATCAATACTCGCAATAAATCGATAGGGGAAAGCAGTGAAAATTTCATTTTGGCCATCGCCATTTGGAGTGAACACATTTGGTAGTTCGTAAAATGGGCAGTTGTCTCGGCAAACAGTATTACTGAATTCACTTTCGTTACCAACACTATCAATTGCTGTAACGGCATAGCAGCCGACTAAGCCAATATCTGTCGAATGATAAAAAGTGGTATCGTTTTCAAAATCGATCTCTGCTATCAATTCTAAATTAGCCATAGAATCTGCTGCGTAGTAAATTTTGTAACCATTGACATCATCTGTTTTTTCACAGATAGATTCAGGATTAGTCCAAGTCAATCTGTTTTCGATATTGTCAATTAGTTCTTGGTCTGCACCTTCGTCACAAATATTTTGAACCAAAAGTGGAGGAGGGCAAGGCGGAACATTATCATTTGGCGTACCACAGCTTCTTTGCGATTTATTCAAAATTGGATTGACAATTCCATCAACGCCATAAGAGCCAATCGCCTGAATGTAATAGCAATATTCTTTTCCATTTGTCAAATTCAAATCCTCATAAATCGTATCTCTCGTCACTCCGATTGAATCGAAAGTGCCATCTAAATTATCATCTCGATAGATGACATATTCGTAGTTTTCCCAAGGCACATCGAATTCCCAAGAGAGTTCATTTTCTTCATCCGTTTCAAAAATATTTAGAAAAACACTTGAAGCATTTTCAGTATCACCTAATGGTTCCGATTCATTATTTACATAAAATTCGACCTTGTATGAATAAGGTTCGCCAGTAGTATTAAGTCCAGTGGAATCAATAAAGCAAGTATCATTTGCCAACGCAAAAGTTGGCTGCGAAAAGTCACCTCCCGACACTGGCTGAAAACCTGAGTCAGTAATTCCATTCGTTCTTATAACTCGATATCGATATGGGCCAGGGTTTTGTATCGTATCTAAATCTTCGCCATTTGGCTTCGACCATTTTACTAAAATATGTCCATTTGCAGCATCTGTTTCCATGACATCTACATTTGTAATCAGCGGAATGTCTTTGCTCAGTTGAACACAAACTTCCTTAGAAGGAAGGCTTTCTACTAAATTGTAGGGTTGACCATTGGCCGTATATTTTGCAAATCGAGCAAAAATTCGATAACAATAGGTGCGTCCTCTTTCCACGTTTGTATCAGAAAATACATACCGCCCATTGTCCAAGTCTTCTGTTCGAAAGGCAATTTGGGTATATCCTTTTCCACTCAAACCAGTTTCGCAAGTGTCAATTACAAATGGATTGCTGCCCAATTTTCGCCAGACAGAAAAACCATAAAAATATTCTTCCTCCGCATTTTTACAATCATAAGGACTTTGCCAACTTAGATTGACCGCGCTGGTATTGGTTGCTGCTTGCAGATCCTCGGGCGATGGCCCAACGACCTTTATCAAAACAGTTTGCAATGTTGATAAGAAAGAGGAATCTCGGGATTGAGTGATGATAACAGGAAAATTGTCCTGCGCTCTAAAAACGACTTTATAATATTGGTCCGCTATATGATTACAATTGGTTTGCCACCTAAAGGTTCCCTTCAAAGGTTGGTCTTGAAAACCAGGTGCCACATCAAAAACAGCAGGATTATCAATTACCAAAGGCCCTCCATACGCCTCAATAGAAACGCGTTGCATGGTTTCAAAATCAGGCGCAGTGGCTTCGACTTCAAACTCAAGTAAGTCACCGGCAACGACACAGATTTCTCTTACCGTATTAATTTCTGGGGGCTGATTGTCACATTCTTCAATTTGGATTTGTAATTCGCGAATCGTGGTGTCAATGGCAATTCCATTCCGATGTTCAATAATCATGATCGCCAAATTATAATCCCCTTGTTTTTGAGGGGCTGACCATATGAAGTCCCCTGTCACTGAGTTTAAATCCATTAAATTATTTCCTCCTGGGTTCACTTGATTGGGAAATTGATAACCTGGAACCTGCACCCCATCAGCTTGCAACGGAATCATCAATTGATAAGACAAACTGTCTCCGTCAATATCAAATGCGTTTGGATTATGTCTAAATTCTTTTCCAACACAACCAATGTCAATAGGTGGTTGTGCCAAAATGGGTGTACTGTTACAACCTTGAAACTGTGGATCCAAAAAAGTGTAAACGGTTTTTATAAAAAAAGGAATTTGGACCGAGCGGCCGTTATTGATATTAATAATATCTGCAATTCGGTTAGGATCGGTAATGGAAATAGAATAGCGCCCTCTACCAGCGTAAATATGTTTTCCTCTGTAAACATTCTTTTTGATGTCATTGCCAAGCTGTTCTTCTGTATCACGTGGAATTTTTTCGCAAACCCCGTCTCCCCAGCAAATTGTTACGGAATCTCTATCAGCTTGCTGACTACTTTCTTTAGTGTAAGTCGCGACGAAGGCTTCTACTTCGAGGCTATTACAATCATCTCCAAGTTGTTCAATACGAATTTCTCCAGCGCGATTATGGGTGGCATTGATCTGTCCTAAGAACGAGACAGAGAAGATTAATAAAAACAGCCAGTATAAATGTTGATTCATGTTTGAAAGTTAAGCCGTGTACAAAGTTATTTTTTGAACGCTAAAAAAGGTACGATGTTTTTTAAGCCTTCATTTGTTATGACTTTCTATCTTTGCGACAAAAAATATAATTTATGATTCAGCGTATTCAATCTATTTTTTTGTTGTTAGCGTCAGCTTGTTCCTTTTTACTTTTTCAATTTCCATTTGCGACTGACGAAACAGTTCAAAGTTCCGCAATTTTGAACGATGGAGTTTATAATTTGCATGATAATATTGCAATGTTGGTGCTATTTGCTTTAGGTGGCGTATTGGCATTGGGTGCATTGGTTTCTTTCAAAAACAGAAAAAATCAGTCCCTTATCGCTCGATTGGCTTTTGTGGCTAACTTAATTGGGATGGTTTTAGTTGTTGCTTTGTTTTTCAATGACCCTGCTTTTCAAAGTGAAACGACGCCTGATGATGGCATTGGTGCTTACCTTCCAACTGGTGCAATGATATTGATCGGATTTGCACTTTATTTTATTAATAAAGATGAAAAATTGGTGAAGTCGATGGATAGGTTGCGGTAATTTCTAATTAAAAAAATTGTTGGTTATGAAACTAAAACTTCTGGTATTTCTATGGTTTTGTGTTGGTTCACTCTTCGCTCAAGATTCTACTTGTGTAAAGATTGATAAAGCATTGACCAATTATTACTCCTATTTTTTCAGTTTTGATGCTGATTATAAACAGTATTTTAAACCAGAGAAAATAGTGGAGCAACAAATTGATGAGTTGCGATATGCTGTTTTAAATTCTGAGAATATTCATTGTTCAACGATGGTATTTGGATTTGATCCAAACGGTGAAGTTTATAATGTGATCCTTCTGGATTCTGAAATGCCAGAAATCTGGTACCGGAAATTAATGGTTACTCGTGATTCATTGAATAGAATTACCAAAAAAGTTATAGCTCCGATTGATACAGAAAGAATGATAGATACTATTGGGCAATATTCTATCAAGAAATATCTATATAATACTAATGGTAATTTATTGAAAAGTATTGAAGAAGTACGTAATTGGGAATTATCACAAACTGTGAGAGACTTTCAATATGACGCTCAAAATCGAATCGAAAGAATAGACTATCAATTTATTGGTTCACAGAACGAAGTTAGAGAGCATTTTACTTACAGTTATAAAAAGAATAAAACTTCAATTAATAGATTTTACTATTTTCCTTCTAAAGAAGAAGGTTTTATTATAAAGCAGGTGGGAACGGAAATCAAAAAATTTGACAAAAGTGGAAGACTGATTCTTAAAAAGGAAAAACATAGCAGTTCTAAGAGTCCAAACAGCAGAACTAAATACAAATACAATGATTTAGGATTATTAATTTCTTTTAAAACTAAAAGAGATAGAGCCTATCCTTTTAATAATGGCAGTAGGTTCTATGAACCAATTTTATGTGAGTATAAAAATGGAGTGCTAAATTCATTTCAATTTCATTCATTTTATTCACTAAAGCGAATTGAATAAAAAATGGCCTAAGTTTTTTTTTTTTATTAGAACCAAATTTAAGAAAACTGTAAATATCAAGACAATCCCTATCTTAAACACAATGTTCCTCCTCCAGTTTTTGACCTAATTTAACCTTCAAGCGTTGAAAATCCGTTAAAATATTTTGATCAAATTTTACGAGATGAAAAAATCAACACTTACCCTTTTTAGTTTAGCGCTTCCGCTTGTCAGTTTTGCTCATGGCGGTCATGGAACTGGCTTCATGGCTGGCTTGACTCATCCTATTTTTGGATTAGATCATTTGCTTGCAATTTTTACAATTGGTGTCATTGCCTATCAATACAAGGGGCTCAACAGATGGCTCTTGCCACTTGCATTTTTGGTTCCAATGATAATTGGTGGATTCATGGGCGTCGAGGCAGAAGGCTTTCTTGGAGAAGAATTAGTAATCAAATCCTCTGTTTTTTTATTGGGATTATTACTTGCTTTCGGGATTAAAATTCCAACGATGATTTTAATGTCGGTACTTGCTTTATTTGGTTTTTTTCATGGACATGCTCATGGCGTTGAAATGCCAGAAGAATCTATCGCTTGGCAGTACTTTGCAGGGGTAGTTTTGGGCGTTGCAATTGTAGTTGGATTGGGTAATTTGAAAGTTTTTTCTTTTCAAAAAATCTTTTTAAAAGGAAAATCTGAAGAGTATTTGAAGATTTTAGGTGGTTTTATGATGGGAGCAGGGGCAATTTTGTTGCTTGCTTGAAAAATAGACGTCAAATCTATCGTAAGGAGTTCACCCAAAGAAGAACGAAATTCTATCTTTGCGAACTTATTTTTTCAACAAGGGTTTTCAATTTATGATAGAAACTGATATTGCGATAGTTGGGGCAGGGCCTGTTGGTCTATTTACCGTCTTTGAAGCAGGTCTTTTGAAGTTGCGTTGTCACTTGATTGATGCGCTTCCGATTCCTGGAGGACAATGCGCTGAGATTTATCCAAAGAAGCCTATTTATGATATTCCGGGTTATCCTTCGATTTTGGCTGGTGAATTGGTTGATAATTTGATGGAGCAAATTGCTCCTTTCAAACCTGGTTTTACATTGGGAGAACGGGTAGAAGGATTAGAGAAGCAAGAAGATGGCAGTTTTATTATTACAACTTCTGATGGTACGAAAATCAAAGCACCTGTGGTGGCAATTGCAGCTGGTTTAGGTTGTTTTGAACCACGAAAGCCACCACTTCCTAATCTATCTCAATTTGAGAAAAAAGGAGTTGATTACATCATTAAAGACCCTGAAAAG
>CALHBQ010000054.1 GCA_937930815.1 uncultured Saprospiraceae bacterium
TTAGAAAATCAGAGAGATGAACGCCCATTTATATCAAATTTTCCTGTTGAAAATCGTTCTTATTTTATGTTTTTTGGAGAAGTTGTAAATCCTTATCAAAATAAAGAAATGATATGGGAAGAAACATTTTCATACGTTCCAAATGACTGGGATTATGATTGTAGGGGTGACAATAATTTAGCTACTGATATGTGTCAAAATACCAGTGGAACATTCAATGTTAATTGTGACGAAATATTTGAACTTCAATTTGAAGTTGATATTAATAAAATCGGCAATAAAAGGGATTCTATGGTTAAAAAGTGGGTGGTTTATGATCCAGACGATAGAGCTGCTACAGAAGCTGAGCTCGGATTTACTATCGTAAAATGTCCAATTGCTGGTCAAGGAAATTTGATTAATTTCAGTGGGCCAACAAGCTTTTGTGAAGGTGAGGATATTACGCTGAGTGTAGATCCTAATTTGCCAAATATTGTGTGGACTGTTGATGGCCAGAATATAAATGACATGTCCATGATAACCGTACCTGTTGCAAGTTTGATTACGGTTTCTACGTCCGATATTATTGGTTGTGGATTGAGTGATACATTAGAATTGGAAGTTCAATCTCCATTTGATGAGCAAATATGTGTCGTTACTTCCGATTCTGTTTCTGGTAATAATTTGGTAGTTTGGGAAAAGACTGATGGAGAAGGGACAGAGTATTTTAAAGTCTTTCGGGAGTCCATCATCATCGGCGAATATGATTCAATTGGAATGGTTCCATTTACAGAAGAGAGTTCTTTTGTTGATGTAAATGCTGACCCAAGAGTTACAAGTTATCAGTACAAAATTTCTGCGGTCGATGATTGTGGAAACGAATCTGAATTAAGCGATGCGCATAAAACGCTACATCTCACTTCCAGTCAAGGAGTGAATGGAGAGGTCAATTTAATTTGGGATAATTATAAAGGAATTCCTTTTTCTACCGTTAATATTTTGACTGGGCCTAATTTAGATTCTATGCAATTATTAACTCAGCGTCCTTCTAATTCTTTTACCTATACTGATCTTGCTCCGCTGTTCGATCCAGTTTTTTATCAAATTGAAATTATTTTAAATGATGCATGTACCGCTCGAAGATCAACTGACTATTTACGGGTTCGATCCAATCCAGTGAATTATGGTGTTTCTTCTGTTGGAAATACATTTCTTAGTTCAAAAGTGGAGGTGTTTCCTAATCCAAGTTCAGATTTCTTTTTTGTTAAAAATGAATTTGAAAAGGAATTGCAATTTTCAATTACTGATTTGAGTGGTAAGGTCCTTTTTACTAATTCCGCGAAAGCGAAATCTACTGAAAAGGTTCAAGTTGATTTGCCAGAAGGGATTTATCTTTTTGTTGGCAAAACAGATGAAGGTTCTTTTGCTAAGAAGTTGATAATCAATTAGATAGGAGCTTTTGTTCTTACTTTTTGAAAATAAAAAACGGCTCAAAACAAATTTGTTTTGAGCCGTTTTTTTTAATTTTTTTAACAAGAAAAAAAATCTTACCGTAACAAAGTAACATCCCCCGTTTCTTCATATCTGATGCCTCCAAGATCAAAGGAAATTATATAAACATAAACGCCAACAGTTGCATCTTCACCTTTTTGAGTGCCATTCCAAAATTCAGAAAAATTGGTTGACTCAAAAACAACTTCACCCCAGCGATTGAAAATTTTACAATTGTAATTATCAACAGAAACACCATCTTCTAAAATCAAACCGAAAGATTCGTTGCGACTATCACCGTTTGGGGAAAAAATATTTGGGATGGAGAATTCACAATTGTCGGTATCAACATTGACCCAAAGATCATCAAAAAACGATAAACCACAATCGTCGATTATCTCAACCGTATATTCTGTGGAAATACTTGGGGTGGCAATTGGATTTGCAATATTTGGGTCTGAAAGTCCGACTGCTGGAGTCCATTTATATGAAACGCCACCGCCAGCTTCAAGTTGTATAGATTCACCACAGGTTATTGTCGTATCTCGAAGTCCATCCAAAAAAGTAGTAAAAGAAAGACAGACTTGATGAACACTATTTCGACCGCCAGTTGCCGAAGTGAAACCCCAAAAAACTTCTGGGTCGCCACCGAAAATATCGTTGACAATATCTCCGAAATAGGTTAGCCTTGGTTCACAATCAGAATCAAAAAAAACAGATAGCTTCATACTGTCAGCATCCCATAAAATTCGGACATTATGAAAAGCATCATCTTCAATATCTGGATTATTTGCACTCGCCTGCACAGGGCCAGCTAAGGCATTGTTGGTATTATGCCTGAGATTACCATTTTTAGCAATCGCAATATGGTCTTCTTCTGGATCACCAAAATCAATATTTTGCCAAGTATCAAACTCTACTCCGATGGAAGGGGTTATTCCTCCAAAACCAATATCACCACCTTGTATCCCTGCAGAAGTGCTTTGTCTTTGAAGACCAAATACGATTCCGTCTGCACTTTCAAAATCTGTATCTCCAAAGTACATATCTACCGAAACTACAAATGAAGAATTTAAATTCACTTTCGTTTCATTCCAGATTGTACCTACCTGATCATTAATTTTCGA
>CALHBQ010000055.1 GCA_937930815.1 uncultured Saprospiraceae bacterium
GTGTATTCTTGAAAAATGATGATGTCAAAATCGCTTTCTTTCAAATATTCTTTTACGGTTTTAAAATCTCGATTGCTTGACCAAAGATTGATGGCTCCAATTTTTAGGGTTTCACCTGTATGCGCTGATTGTGAATTTGGCAGATAGAAAGAAGAAATTGAGATTAATAAAATCGCAGATAACACAAAGCTGCTTATCGATAAGAATCTATTTTTTCTAAAAAGAGAAATTAGAAAAAGGAATGAAAAATAGAGTAGGTAATAAATTCGAAAGTGAGAGAAGCCATCCGCTATGCAACTGTAACTGCCCAATTGACCCAAAAATAAAGGAATCAATCCTAAGGCTAACCAAAAGTAATTTGCTTTCATAATTAACGTATCGTCGAATCCAATTCGATGGATTTTTGTGATTTAATATGACTCGTCGAATTGGATTCGACGGTACGATTACCAAGTCATTTTTCCAATTTTATTCGCCCCCGCCAACCAAGCCGATTTTCCATCAGGCGCAAATCGAATTGTATAAAACGATTCATCAGAAAGGTCTTTCCAACTTTCACCAGTATCTTTTGAATACGAAATTCCTGGAATGCCAACCGCCATTAATTCTTTACCATTTGTATTAGGAATATATTGAACACAAGAACGATAGCCAGGCGTTTTTCCATCAGCAATTAATTTCCAAGTATTACCTCCGTCAGTTGTAACTGCCTTATTACCAGTGTTTTGTGATTTGTTCTCCCAGTCGCCACCGATGATGATTCCATTTTTTGAATCATAAAAATGAGAGCTGAAAATACCCGTCATTTTGCCACCTTGAACGATTGGCGTATCTGCGATTTCCCAAGTTTGACCTTTATCTGCGCTATACAAAACGCGCGCTTTCGCACCACCGCTTACAATCCAAACATGATTTTCAAAAATAGAAATATTTGAATTGCTTGCCGCGAAAGCTGCTTCGCCCTCGGCTGTTGCTGGAAGTTTATCGCATGGAATTTTTGACCAAGAATTACCACCATCATTTGTCAAAATAATAGAAAGACAACCATCAGTTGGGTCACCCATTGCGATGCCATTCATTTTATCCCAAAAGGCGATGGCATCATAAAAAGCAGCTTCATGATTTTCTTGATAAACGATCTCCCATGATTGACCCTCGTCCACAGATTTATAAAGTAGGGCAGGGGAGCCAACTGCCAAAAGGAATAGGGCATCGTTTATTTTTTCGATTCCTCGAAATTCTAATTTATGTTGAAGGTCAGATTTGATGCTATCAATTTTCCATGATTTGCCACCATCTTTTGTGTAGCCAAATTGTCCTTTTGAACCAGCAAAATACATCGTCTGGTCATCAATTGCTTTGATGGCTCGGATACTACAATTCATCGCGAAAGTGTCGATGGAAATTTCCATTGGTTTTGGAGGAGTATCTTTTGCCGGTTGGTCGCAGGAAGTATTCAGTGCGACGATGAGTAAAAAGAGTATGCCTTTAAATAAGTTCATTTTTCTTGAGATGTTTAAGACCTTCCCTTTTGGTTAGCTTGGAAAGTTCTGGGTTTTCAGATATAAATTCTACGACTAAATAAGGATTGAATTTTGAGTATTGACGCAATGCCCAACCCGACGCTTTTTGTATGAAAAACTCATCCGAGTGTTTTAGTTCCAAAATATGTTTGAATAAAAGGTCTGTATCGACTTGGTCTTTATATTTCAATTGAAAAATGATACAAACTCTTTGTAACCAAATATTATCAGAAGCCATCCATTTTTGAGTCATTGGGATTTTCAATTCAGGATGCTTTTTGAAAAGAATACCAACAAAGTTATTGAGCCAATCAACTGAATCCCACCATGAATTGGTTAGAATCAGTTCCTCCACAAAATGAATAAAATCTGCAGATTGATATTTCAATGATTTTTCTGCCATCTGAATACCCATGTAATGAAACTCCCGATGATCATTTTCCATGCAAAGTCGCACAAACTCTTTTAAGTCTTCCTCTTTATATATGCCATGCTCCTTAAATGCCTGTTTTGAAAAATTGACCCAAATTGCCGCTTTCAAACCATAATACTCAAAATGATAGCGCATGTACTTCATTTGCTTCTCGGCATACTCAGGATTTCCTTCTTCTTCAAAAAAGGCTTTTATTAAATTAAAGTATTCTTGCGGTGCTATCATTTATAGGTGGAAAGTTGAAAGTTCGATGTTAAAAGTGTTAAGCGCTTTAATTTTAATAAACCAAAATATTAGGTTGCATCCACAAAAGCGTTGGCTGAGCGAAGCGCTGTACTGAGCGCAGTCGAAGTGCCGAAGTCAACAAAGGTGAAAGATCGACAAGCGTTTTTCGTTTAACTAAAAAAGCATCTCCAAAGTTAATTGAAGATGCTTTTTATTGTAGTATTTGGGAAGAAACTATTTCTTCAACGAAACCATATCAGCTAAATCTGCCAAACGAGCAGAATAACCAGCTTCATTATCATACCATCCAATGATACGAGCCATCGGCCCATTTACAGAAGTCAGCAAAGAATCAAAAATACAAGAGTGATTGTTTCCAACAATATCACTTGATACAATAGGATCTTCTTGGTATTCCAGAATTCCTTTCAATTTCTTCGAAGCTGCAGCTTTAAACGCTGAATTGATTTTTTCAACCGTAGCATCCTTTTTCAAAAGGAAAGTAACTTCTGTCAAAGAACCAGTAGCAGTTGGTACACGTAAAGCTCCAGCTCCAGTTCTACCTTTTAAGTGAGGCATGATACCTAAAACAGCTTTTGCTGCACCAGTTGAAGTAGGTACAATGTTTAGCGCAGCAGCTCTTGCTCTTCTCTTATCACCTTTTCTGTGCGGTGCATCCTGAATATTTTGATCAGAGGTGTAAGCATGGGTAGTCGTCATGTAAAATCTGTCAATTCCAAACTC
>CALHBQ010000056.1 GCA_937930815.1 uncultured Saprospiraceae bacterium
CCCATCCCGATGCCTATATTTTTTATTGCTGATCTTCTTTTCATAATTTATATGATTTTCAAGCTCGTGCTTCTCGGCTGCGCTCGAAGTACACCTGTGTGGAGTTCGAGCGTAGTCGAGAACGAAAGCGTAGATTAAAGATTTTGTTTATTCAATTCCTTCACAGCGAAATCTACTGCTCGTGCCGTCAATGCCATATAAGTCAATGACGGGTTAACACAAGATGCAGAAGTCATACATGCCCCATCCGTTACGAAAACATTAGGAACAGTGTGCACTTGATTCCATTTATTTAGCACTGAAGTTTTTGGGTCATGGCCCATACGAGCAGTTCCCATTTCGTGTATTCCGAGACCTACACCGTAGCCACGATCAAAAGAAGTTACATTTTTGAAACCAACAGATTCTAACATTTCGACTGCCGAGCGTTTCATGTCTTTTCGCATATTTTCTTCGTTTTCACGAATGGTGGTAGCGAATTTCACAGTCGGCAATCCCCATGCATCTAATTTGTTGTAATTTAATGTCATTTCGTTGTCGTGATAAGGAAGCATCTCACCAAATGCATTCATTCCCAAACGCCATTGGCCTGGCTTCATCATTTCGTCTTTGAATTTTCCGCCGACATTCATTTCTTTGATTCCTCTCCACCAATTCTCGCGACTTGCCCCACCTTGGTATCCATAACCTCTAATGAAATCGCTCTTCTTTTGACCTAGTAAATTTCTAAAACGAGGAATGTAAAAACCATTCGGACGACGCCCTTTAAAATATTTATCCTCAAATCCTTCGTAATCGCCACTTGCTCCAATTTGGAAATGGTGATCCATAATATTATGACCTAACTCCCCTGAATCATTCCCCATTCCATTCGGAAAACGATTGGATTTTGACTGCATTAAAATGGAAGTACTTCCGATTGCAGAAGCGTTTAGAAAGACAATTTTCGAGGTAAACTCGTAAGACTCTTTTGTTTCTTGATCAATGACTCTTACGCCTTTTGCTTTGCCTGTTGTCTCGTCATAAATCACCTCTGCCCCAATTGAATTCGGACGCAAAGTCATATTGCCTGTTGCCTCAGCAGCCGGTAAAGTCGATGCCAAACTACTGAAATATGCACCGTACGGACAACCTCTCATACAGCGGTTTCTCGACTGACAAGTTCCTCTATTTTCAAAAGGAGATTTACCAGTGATATGCGCTGTTCGTCCAATCGTCAATGCGCGATTGAATTTATCTTTAAGTCCTTTTTTAAATTCTTTTTCAACACAATTCAAATCCATTGGTGGCAAAAACTCTCCGTCTGGCAATTGAGAAAGTCCTTCTTTTTGACCACTGATACCTGCAAATTTTTCAACATAACTATACCATGGTGCGATATCTTTGTACCGAATCGGCCAGTCAATCGCGATACCATCTTTTGCATTAGCCTCAAAATCTTGCTCACTCCAACGGTAACTCTGACGCCCCCAAACAATGGAACGACCACCTACTTGATAGCCGCGAATCCAATCAAAGCGTGTCTCTGGCTCCTCATCATAAGGATGCTCTGAATCTTTAACGAACCAGTGTACATGCTCAGGTCGCGTCGTATAACCTGTCCGATCTTGTTTTGGATAATCCTTTAGATGTTCAATGGATTTTTGGTTATGATTTGGCAGTTCCCAAGAATCGAGGTTGGCAGTGTGGTAATCGACTACGTGTTTTACATTTCGACCCCGATCCAGCACTAAGGTTTTAAGACCTTTCTCACAAAGTTCCTTGGCAGCCCAGCCACCACTGATACCGGTTCCGACCACAATCGCATCGTAGTTCGTTGGACTTTTTTCGTTAAAAAAAGGCATTGGTTGAGTTTACGTTTTGTAATAAAAAAGAATCACTTCTCGTGAATCAAACACAAAGTAGAGAACTTGCCTATAAAATCAAACTTAATTTTTGAAAAGGGAGGAAGCAGACAATTTTATTTGTTAAAATCGATTTCTGTATTGTCTCCGATATTGAGACTTTGTTGAATACCAGTAATAGAAGTGTCATTTCCAATTACAGAACGATGGAGTACCGCTTCTTTGATATGTGTGTAGTTTCCGATGATTGAATTTTTAATAATTGCTGATGTGACCTCAACATTATCACCAATCGTAACGTGAGGTCCGATGATACTATTTACGATTTTACAATTCTTCCCAATACTTACCGGATGAATAAAAATCGCACTATCGAATTGTGGGACTGAATCAAAATCATAATTCTTGTCAAGCATCGTGGCGTTGGTTTCGAGTAGTATTTCTCGTTTACCACAGTCATACCAATTATCTGCTTTCAGAATGTCAAATTTCACATTCTTATTAATCATTTGTTGAAGTGCATCGGTCAGTGGAAATTCTCCTTCAGAGCGGAAGTTGTTTTCAATAATCGTATCCAATGCATTTGCCAATTCCTTTACTTTTTTGATTTTGTATAATCCAACCATAGCAAGGTTCGATTTCGGAATCTTTGGTTTTTCAACAACCTTAATCAATTCTCCTTCTGCGTTCATTTGCACGACTCCAAATTTGGTGGGGTCTTTTACTTCTTTGACACAGAGCAAAGAATTTTCAGAATTCAAAATTAGATTAAAATCTAAATCCAAAATCGTATCACCAAACATGATGATCAGCTCCTTGGCATTTATCCATTTATCTTTCGCCAACCAGATGGCATGTCCTGAACCTTCTCGTTTGGATTGTTCGACAAATTCCATGTCAAGGTTAGGATAAGCTTCTTTGAGGTAATTCTCAATTTTCTCCCCTAAGTAGCCAATTATGAAAATGAATTTCTTAACCCCAATATTCGTAAGGTCATCTATGATGTAGGAAATGATCGGCTTGCCAGCTACAGGTATCAGCGGTTTTGGCTGAGTGTAGGTGAGTGGGCGAAGTCTTGCCCCTGCTCCCGCAACTGGAATAACTGCAATCATTTTAAATTAAAGGTTTCTATTTTTTTACAAAAATAGAAAAAGAACTTAGGTGTGTGTTTTTTAAAGGGAAAAACATTCTTGAAATACCTAATTTCGCCGCATGCGAGACGAGATATTAAAATTAGAAGAACGATCTGTAGCATTGGAGCCATCTCCAATGCTTAGAAAAGAATGGACCGATAGTGTTAATCAGTATGCCAATGACTTTATTGATAACATCGAAACGACTCCAGCTTACGTCATTTCGGAAGAAAATGGAAGAGCATTACTCGATCACGATTTTCGCGAAAGCGGTACAGCAATCGACGATGTTCTAAAAATTCTAAAAGAAAATGTTGATAGTATTGGTTTGAATCCAGCGTCTGGTGGGCACTTGGGATATATTCCTGGCGGTGGAATTTATACAACTGCCTTGGGAGATTTTTTGGCAGCGGTGACCAATCGTTATGCAGGTATTTTTTACGGTGGCCCAGGAGCTGTTCGTATCGAAAACCAATTGATTCGTTGGATGAATGATTTGATTGGCTATCCTTCTGGCTCATTGGGCAATCTGACCAGTGGTGGAAGTATTGCGAATCTCATTGCCATCGTAACCGCACGTGATAAGAAAAAACTTCGAGCAAGAGATATTGAAAATGCCGTAATTTATCTGACAGAACAAGTCCATCATTGTGTACAAAAAGCAATTAGAATTGCGGGTTTGAATGAATCGGTTATTCGATATATTCCGATGGATTCGGAATATAAAATGTCATCGGAAGCACTTGCCAAACAAGTCGAAATTGATAGAAGTTCTGGGCTGAAGCCGTTTTTGGTCGTTGGCTCAGCGGGTACAACCGATGCAGGTGCAGTCGATCCATTAGATGCCATCGCAGACATCGCAGAGGCGAATGATATGTGGTTCCATGTCGATGCAGCGTATGGTGGTTTTTTTATTTTAGTAGAAAGTTTGAAAGAAAAATTCAAAGGGGTAGAGCGAAGTGATTCTTTAGCGATTGACCCGCACAAAGGTTTGTTTTTGAGTTATGGACTCGGCGCAGTGTTGATAAAAGATGTGAAAGCACAATTTGAATCGCATTATTACAAAGCGAGTTATATGCAAGATACGTTGGGTGTAAATGAAGAATTGAGCCCTGCTGATTTGTCGCCTGAGTTGACCAAACACTTTCGTGGATTGCGACTTTGGTTGAGTTTGCACCTTTTTGGCCTTGAGCCATTTCGTGCTTGCCTCGAAGAAAAGTATCTACTTTGTCGGTATTTTTATGATGAAATTCAAAAAATTGGTTTTGAGGTGGGCCCTTTACCACAACTCTCCGTCTGCATGTACCGATACCATCCAAAGAGTGGAGATGTCAATGAATTTAATTTAAAATTGGTCGAGTTGGTAAAAAAAGATGGACGCGTATTCATCTCTTCGACAAATCTAAATGGCACTACTTGGTTAAGGTTAGCAGTACTAAGTTTTAGAACTCGACTCAAAACGATTGATATTTTGTTGGAGGTTTTAAAAGATGGAGTTGAAAAGTTAGAGAGTGGGGCATGACTTTTTTTTGGAGCTTCACAGAGATTCACAGAGTTTTCTAAATTATATCTCTGTGAACCTCTGTGTCTCCTCTGCGCAACTCTGTATCCAAATTATTCCACAATATTCAACTTAAAAAACCAACGTCCGTCGAAAAACCACTTCATTTCAAAACAGAAAGACAAATAGCTTGTTTGCAATAGGTACAAAAAATAAATTATGGCTCGACGAAATAGACCGGAAGTTTTAGAAGAAGATAAGAATCGGAAAATGAATTCGGAATCTCTGCGGGAAGCCCTAAAGATTTTCGAATTCGTACGGCCCTATCGTTGGTCGTTGGTAGCTGGTATGATATTGCTTTTTGTGAGTAGTATGGTTTTTATGCTTTTTCCGTTTTTGATTGGAAAAATGATGGACATCGCCGAAGGCAAAAGCTTTTACAATTTTAGTCTCAACGATATTTTTTGGTTGATGGGGTTAGTGCTATTGGTGCAAGGAGTGGTCTCTTATGTTCGGGTTTTATTATTTGCTCGCTTAAGCGAAAAAGGAATTGCAGACCTCCGCGTCGCACTTTACGAAAAGCTAATCACGCTTCCAATTGTTTTCTACGAAAAAAACAGAGTTGGTGAATTGATGAGTCGTTTGACTGCTGATGTTGAGCGATTATACAGTGCCTTTTCAATAACGATTGCTGAGTTTTTGAGACAAGTCTTATTGCTAATTGTTGGACTTCTGGCATTGGCTATTTATACTCCGCAATTGGCCTTGGTGATGTTTTTGACTTTTCCTGTGGCTGTGATTTGTGGTATTTTCTTTGGGAAATGGGTGCGAACGCTCTCCAAAGAACGCCAAGAAGCATTGGCAGACACCAACGTGATTTTGAACGAAACAATGCAAACAGTCAGTGTCGTGAAAGCATTTACGAGCGAGTTATTCGAGTCTAAACGATATGGCAGTGCCAATGATAAAATGGTAAAGATTGCTATGAAATTCGCGAGCGGAAGAGCCATCTTTTCAACCTTCATTGTAACGGTACTTTTTGGTGCATTGATTTTTGTGATTTGGAAAGGCGCGATGTTGATTCAAGCAGGTACAATGACGGCAGGTGATTTAGTCATGTTTACGTTCATAACGGCGATAATTGGTGGTTCGATTGCTGGCTTAGGAAATTTCTATACTGAGTTGCTCGGAGCAATGGGAGCTACTGAACGGGTTCGCGAAATTTTAGAAATGGAAAGCGAAGTAGCAATTGCCGATAAAAATCTAAAACCAATTCCACTTTCTGGAAATATCGAATATCAAAATATCAATTTCCACTATCCGACGCGTACTGATATGGAAATTTTGAAGGACTTGAATTTCACTATCAAAGCAGGTCAGAAGGTTGCTTTAGTTGGGCCATCGGGTGCAGGTAAATCGACGATTATTCAAGTGCTTTTGAAATTTTATGATATTCAAAGTGGCGATATAAAAGTGGATGGCAAAAGTATTTATGATATGAATACGACTGCCTTTCGGCAAAATATTGCGATTGTACCGCAAGAGGTTTTGCTTTTTGGTGGAACGATTCGCGAGAATATTTCTTATGGAAAACACAATGCCACCGAGGAAGAAATCATCGAAGCCGCAGAACAGTCCAATTGTTGGGAATTCATTAAAAGTTTTCCTGATGGATTGGATACAATTGTTGGCGAGCGCGGAATCAAACTCTCCGGTGGTCAGCGTCAGCGCGTGGCAATTGCCAGAGCAATTTTAAAAAATCCGTCTATTCTTTTATTGGATGAAGCGACTTCTTCACTTGATGCAGAGTCAGAACGCGTTGTACAGGAAGCACTCAATAAGTTGATGGAAGGTAGAACGAGTATTATCATCGCTCACCGTTTATCAACCATTCGTGAAGTGGATAAAATTTTCGTCCTCAACCATGGTAAAATCGTGGAGGAAGGGACACATGATTCGCTTTCTGTCAAGGAAGGTGGCTTGTATAATAGTTTGGCGAAGTTGCAATTTGATTTGGTGGAGTAGTTGCACAAGCGATTTAGTGGAATGCTGGATTTTTATAGGACACGGATTTAACGGATAGGATGGATGAGGACGGATTTCTATTAAAAGGCGAACAGATATAATTTTT
>CALHBQ010000057.1 GCA_937930815.1 uncultured Saprospiraceae bacterium
TGAGATTCCATTTGCACTCATTGGTAAGTAAACCAACTTTGCTCCTTTATACTCTGCGACTTGTTCGGCTTTAGTATAGCTTTTTGCGCTACAATAAACAGTCATATCTGTTTTGTCAGCAAGCTGCTCCACTAAGTGGTGTGCTAAGGTTTCGAATCCACCGTACTTGGCTGGTACGCCAACGGTTCCGATGATTGCTACTCTTTTTTTGTTGTTAGGTCGAGACTTTTTCATATCGAATTTTGTTCGAATGAAATTTGTCAATGTGTCTCGGAGGTAGGAAAGATTATTTATTGACGCCTTTCAGGTTATTGAATGTTTGTTATACCATTCTATAAGCTGAAAATGTGCCCATCGTTTAAGGTGTTGATTTAGAGCGTTTTATGATTTATTATAATTATAAATGCGTTCCCGTTTTGGGAATGGAAGTTGTTTTTTGGAAAAGTGATCGCTTTTGGTCATCGTCTATTAACCACAGATTTCACGAATTACACAAATGAGATCTGTGCTAATTGAGAAATCTGTGGTGAAAAGAAAATCACATAATTATCCTACTAATCCCAGTCTTCATATCTGCAACATTAAAATTAAGGAGAAGCCCCAATTTTCGATTCGATAATTTCAGGTAGGTCATTACTTGAGCTTTGTGAACTGGAGCAATGGCAGCGATAGATTTTAATTCTAAAATAAGGCTGTTCTCAACAAGAAGATCTATTCGATAACCAGCTTCCAATTTTACATTGTTATAAATGACAGGAAGTGCGACTTGTCTTTCAGTCAAGAGTCCGTTTTCGCGCAATTGGTATTCTAAACAAACTTCGTAAGTCGATTCTAAAAGTCCAGGCCCAAGTTCACTGTGAACTTTGAAAACAGCGCCAATTACTTCGTAGCTTATTTTATTGAGCTCAGTCATGTTTCTAATAATAGGAGTGGCCATAGTTATCTCATTTTAGTTATGTAAAATCACCCGAATTATAATAAATCGCATCCCAATATAAATCAATTTTCCAATAATGGGAAAAATAATAATAGTAAATTTATCGTAAACAGCTGATAATCAGCATTTTAAATTTCAGGTGCAATCTTTCCATCTTCTAAAGCAAAACATAGAAGATGAAATCAATATTTTCAATAATTATCCTTTTCATGTCAATGAGTACACTCGCCCAACGAGTAAGTACTGTTGCTGGAATAGACAATGAAAGTGGTTGGGTAGATGGAGATTCTGAAAATGCGTCTTTTAATAATCCACATGGATTGGCTATTGATAAGAATGGAAATCTATTCGTAGCCGATCGATACAACCATGTAATTAGAAAAATAACGTCGGAGGGAACAGTAACAACTTTGGCTGGATCGCCTGGTATTGCTGGTATGCAAAATGGCATCGGCAATCAAGCATTATTTTTTGAACCGTGGGAATTGACAGTCGCTCAAAATGGAGACCTATTAGTGGCTGATACAAAAAACAATCTAATACGCAGGGTGACCCAAGAGGGATTGGTAACCACCATTGCTGGAACTGGAGTTTATGGAATCAAAGATGGGTTAGCGAATGAAGCCTCTTTTGGAAATCCAGTTGGAATCGCCGAAGCTTCTAATGGAAATATTTACATAGCCGATCACACGACTCATACCATTCGAATGATAGAAGGAGATAGTATAGTCCGAACAATTGCAGGAACTCCTAACCAAAGTGGAGATGCAGAAGGTCTGGGAATGGAAGCCCAATTTTGGCGACCATACGGATTAGATATCGACAACGATGGAAACATCATAGTTGCGGATGAATGGAATCATAAAATAAAAAAAGTCACACCAGAAGGGGAGGTAACTACCATGGTAGGAACAGGAGAAATTGGGCATAAAAATGGAAAAGCAATATCTGCTCAACTAAATTACCCATGGGATGTGTGTATAGATCCAGATGGCAATATCTATATCGGAGACGGGTACAATTATGTGATTCGGGTTTTGAACATAGAAGGAGAAATCGATGATTTTGTAGGACACGCACTTACCTCAGGTACTCGAAATGGAGTGTTTGGGAAAGCAAGATTTAAAGGAGTAACCTCTCTGGAATGGAATGAACTTGACAGTTGTCTCTACATAGCCGATCCATACAATGATCTGATTAGAAAAACTGAAATGATTGATGAAGATATATTGGAATTAGAAATTGAAAAAGAGGTCTTTTTCCCAACTGCTTTTACACCAAATGGTGATGGAGTAAATGATCTATTTAGACCAAGAGGTCTTGGTGTTTCAGAAGTTCAATTGACAATTTTTAATGAATGGGGTCAGCAAGTTTTTTATACCGAGAATGGAATCGAGGGATGGGATGGCACCTTTCAAAATACACTACTGGCACAAGGTAATTTTGCTTATGTGGCCAAATATTTTTCTAACTCAAAACCTGAAATGATTTCAGGAATTGTGACCCTTTTAAGATGAATGATCAATCCTAATATAAATAAGTATACGTTCGTGGCACGACTCAAAGTCGTCCCACGAATAGAGGGTAATTCAATGATAAATTAAAAAAATGAAGATATATAACCTACTAATATTGATTTTATTATTGGTCAGTAATTGGGCTTTTGGTCAAGATGTGCATTTTTCTAATCCTAAATTTGTTGCGTCCTATTTCAACCCTGCTCAAACAGGTGTACAGTCTCAAAAATGGCAAATAGGTTTACAACACCGGATGCAATGGATAGGAATTGGAAGTGGTTTTCAAACATCAGCACTATCAGCCGAAAGACGTGTAAATAGAATGGGTTTTGGTGGTCAGGTTTTTCAAAAAAAGGCAGGTATCGGCAACCTGAAATCAATGTCTGGGCGAGGGGCATTCAGCTACACGCAACCCCTTACGGGGAAAAGTTTTTTAAGAGTAGGAACGGCAATTGGTTTTAGACAAAACAGTATTGATCCAGTGGCAATGACTTTTGATCAGCAGTTTGTAGAAGGGGTAGGGTTCGATTCAAATTTGAATAATAACGAGCAATTTTTATCCAATCAAAAGACCCTTGTTGAAGGTGCGGCTGGTTTGGTTTTTCAAACAAAATTTAGAAAAATAGATTTAACAATCGGTGGGGCTATTCACAATCCACATCAACCCAATGAAGGATTCCAAACTTCAACTGCTTTGCCAATGAAAATGGTTTATACTGGAAATTTAAAAGTTCCAATTAATCAAAAAAATACCATTGTATTTAACGGTTTTTATCAGCAGCAAGAAGTTCAAAATGAACGATTGATTGGATTCGATTTTTTTAGAAAAATAAACAAACAAACTACCATTGGACTCGGACTAAGAAATCGTTTGCAAGATGCTTGGGTGGCTTCCGCTAATATTGAATGGAATAATACTAAGCTGATTCTTTCATATGATTACAATACTTCTTCGCTCAGGCAAACTACTCATGGGAACGGTGCGATAGAATTGGGTTTGCAAATGAGTTTTGGTAAACAACGGATTCGTCAAGCTAAAAAAATAATCCCGAGAACCATCCCTGAAAATAGAGTAGAGGAAGAAATTAACATTAAAGATACGGACAAAGATGGTTTGATAGATGACGCGGATCAATGCCCCAATCTGCCCGGTTCAATTCAAAATAATGGTTGTCCAGACCAATCAAAAGATTCAGATAAAGACGGCGTACCAGATGAGTTGGACCAATGTGTTTATTTGAAAGGTTCGATTGAAACTGGGGGATGCCCAGATTCAGATGGCGATGGTCTCTTGGACAATTTGGATAAATGTCCTCATCTGAAAGGAACAAAAGCAGCAAATGGCTGCCCTGAATAATTAAAATCAGTAGCGCATGTTCGCGGCACGACTCCAAGTCGTCCCACGAATAGAGGGCTGATAGAAATAAAAAGTAAATGTTTTCATGAGACTATAATGAGGTGCCTTTTTTTGTTTTTGGGCACCTCTTTTTGAAAACTTAAAGAATAATATATAGGGAGAGTTTGTCGGAGTATCTGTTCTGAAAGGAACGGATTCTCCTTTTCGTGTTCCCATAATGGGAATAAAATTTTCATAATAGGAATACAGGTAGTTTTTAAAATATTCATAATGTACTGATAGTCAATGGTTTAGTTGATATTTTTCTGTTGGCATTTTTATAGAACTATAGAGAGTATAAGTGATAATGTAAAAACAACAAAAATGAAAAAATTACTCTTTGCTCTTTGTATTTCAACCCTCCTTCTAAGTTCATGCAC
>CALHBQ010000058.1 GCA_937930815.1 uncultured Saprospiraceae bacterium
GCAGAAGCAGGCCGTTGGATAACTTCTCCTGCAGCTATTTGGTTGGCAATCGAATCTGGTAGCAGCTGAATGATATCAGCCATAGTATTATCTTTTTTGATTAGAATGTTTTAAAAACACTCCTAAAAAGTTTTCTCCTAAGTATCAGTAATAAAGGTAGTAGGAATAGGCGGGTATTTGCATGGTTAATGCGTTATTTTTTACCAACAAAATGTGGAGATCAGAAACATTCTGGTGGATAACTTTGAATTTTTACTTAATTTTTTACGACTTTTTTAATGGAATGCCTTCCATCTGAAAATTTCATTTCTACGAAAAACATTCCTCTGGGCACTCTATCAGTTTTAACTTGGTGAGTTTTAGAAATTGATTTGATAGGATGCTTTGAAATAATTTGACCTAATTGATTCAACAGATTTACTTCGAGCAGTTCTGAATTTATATCTTCTATTTTTATGGTCAAAATATCTGAAACTGGATTAGGATAGACATTAATCTTTGAATCCAATTGTGTTTCTGATATAGAGGAAACATCTTGATTCTTGAAGCTATCTAAAGAGTCTAAGATTGCGCTTCCGTCCATTTTATAAACGCCATCTTCTTTTGAAATGAGCATTGTTGAGTCTTCGAGGAATTCGAAGTCGAGAATGTTTTCATCTTTTAACCCGACCCAATCTTTTCCGAAGTTTGAGGAAATGAAATAGTGATCTTTCCCACTGATTATTAGATAACCTTTATTAGGCTTAAAATGAAAGTAAACTGTGGCTAATTGAGGTGAAAATGTAGTAATTTTTTGCCAGTTTTCTCCCCAATCAGTGGAAATCCAAATTTCTCCATTTCGGTAGTTTGTTCTGACGATTGAGTTATTCAGCATAAAAAACCCATCAGCAGAATCCGGAATATAATTTAGAGTACTCCATGTGTTACCAAAGTCAAACGATTTTAAAAGTGAATAATTTGGTCGTTCATACCCTACACTTAAAAGTGAATCTTCGTTTATCACGATTTTAAAATTGCTGAAAGAGAGCTCAGTGCCCTCATTAGAAATCACCTTCCAATCCGAACAATTTCTTGAACCACTTTTTAGTTCTCTACTCCATGGCGAATAGGTGATTTTTTCTTTTGATATGTATATGTCAGGAGGGTTTGAATATTTTAGTGTATCACAAATCTCCCAGCTGTTGTTGTTTTCTTTTTTATGTAATAATGCTTCCGTTGAATTTTTATTTATAGTAGCTATTAAAGCTAAGTCATTCTTGGCTTCAAATTTAACGGGTATTCCATCTTTAAATCTTAGAAGATTCCAATTTTCACCATCAACAGAATTCCAATTGCCATTATCACCATAAATAGTTCCATTAAATTTTTGAATGTTTGAAAGGCCTATTCTTGGCAATCCGTCCATGTAATCTTCCCAAGTTTTTCCTCTATCCAAACTTCTTACTAAACCACCTTTTGATTGAAAATTTCCTAAGATTTCATTATTTTCAAACTGTAAATCACTAATTCCTTGGTACGGAAATAAAAGAGAATCTGGAATTGTTGAGTAATAAGAATTGTCCTCAAGGGAGTAAGCTACAGCATCTCTAATTCCACTATAAAAAACGTACCCCTCATGAAACCTTACAGATGACCTGAAGATATGTGGAAGTGGAAGTGTTGACCAAGTAGTTCCAAGATCTTCTGTCTTGTAGAAATAATCTTTATACCCTGGGAAAATGTAAATACTATCTTGGAACTCAATTAATGTAAATCCTGCTTGCAAATCCATTGTGTCACGCATCAATAATGTATCAGGATTAGAAATGCTGATGGTATCTGAAAGGTATATCTCATTATCTTCTATGTTTTGATAAAAGAACCTTTCATTTGATGTTCTTACAGGAAAGTAATCTAAGTGATCTAAACTTTCCCAAACACCATTATGTAAACAATAACCATTCGCTCTTTCATAAAAGCCCGTGGTGCCTTGGCAAGCAGTATTTCTTAAGAGATATAATTTATTATCAAAGATTAATTCTTTAAATGTTGCTATCGAACCGCAACTAAATAATTCGTCGAAAAACTTTATCTCTCCTGTAGGAAAATCAAAATAATAAAGCTTAGAAGAATGATTAAAGGTCGTAACTTGATTATTTATTATTGTTACATCATGTGAGTGATTAAGTCCCATCCACTTCCCATCAAAGAAAAATGTGAATAATTGAATTGAATCAGGAAAATCTACAAATTCCCATTGCGAACCAATGGTATCTTTACGATGATACCCGTAGAAATCGGCTCCTCTTGATAAGGAGTAATACTGATTGTTATGTTTTCGAACCGTAACATTAACGACATCGGGAAAATCTGCCACCTTCACCTCATCAGAAATATCAAATTCGACAATGTTAGGCGTCTGCGCATTTCCAAAAAGAAAAAGAAAGGATAAAAAAGAAAGAGTAATTAGTTTTTTCATGACTGAGGTTTTTACAAAGTTAGGAGGTTTATGCAACATTAAACCCCCATGTATAGGGTATTTTGTAACGGCTTTTGTTATTTTTGAAGTAATAACTATGAGAAATGATTCAATTTGATAAACAAGGTTATCTTTTTCCGTACGAAATTATTGAGCTTTCATTAATTGATTTTAAAGCGTATTTTGTAACTGAATTGCCTGGCAAAGATA
>CALHBQ010000059.1 GCA_937930815.1 uncultured Saprospiraceae bacterium
GTTGCCTTGATTAACTTGTCGAATACAAAAATTAATCGCAATCAAGTAATGACCACGCAATTCCGCAGGCGTAAAAGATCCAACTTCATTTTGGAGCAAGTCTTTCAATTTTTCAAAAGGAGAAGAATCATCTTTTGCAGAGAGTGCTTTGTAAGAATAGTAATAAATCGCAACTGAAGGCTCATCCAACCACCGGCTATTTTCTAAAAATTCCAACAACGGCTGCAACAAGCCAGTTTCGTATTCCTTTTTAACAACTGCCTGCAAACTTAACATAGTGCACGCGTTATAGAGTTTTTCGACGATAAAGGAAATGTCTTGCGCGTCAGACAATTCCTGCAAAGGAATATTTCCAGATCGTTTGAAAGAGTCCGCTTTCACTTTTTCGATATATCGTTGATACTCGACTAAATGAAAAGAACGATTTCGAAAAACAGTTTTCTTTTGAGACTTTTCTAATTTTAGAAAAATACGATCAAAGTGCTGATGAAGCCCTCGTTTCCGATAAGCACGAAGCAGATGCAGCTGATTATCTTTCTCTTCACTTTGCCATTCCGTCCAAGCAAAAAACTGCTCAATCACTTTCAACAGGTAAGAATTGACATAATGCAGTTTTTGAACTTCAAATTTTTCTTTTGGAAATACGGCTTCAAATAAAACCTCACTATTCAATTGCGCTTCTTCTTTATTGATATTGTCTTTCAAAAACTCAAACAAAGTAATAACATCCTTATGTTGATTATAAATAGGAGAATGAACGAACTTCTCGAACGACTTTAGCTCTTTCTTCGAAAGCATTTTAAAGACCTGCAATGTTCGATTCTCGCTCATTTAGAGCAAATTTTATTGATGGAATAGACTATTTTTATAAAACTATAAAGCAATTATAGGGATACAATAGGTGTTTTCCTAATTCGATAAAAAAAATTCATTCGATAATCAAATCACTAAAACACAAACAAAACACTGATTATCAATTGATTGTGATTTTAATATACACTTTTCAAGTCGATAATTGGCTAATTTTGTATTGAATGAATGTTAAATTTATTTAAGACATTTATATTAGAGATATAGTATCTTAAATCAAATTATGACCTTAGTACGATACATAAAACCTCTGGCTGTTTTCTATTTTTTATTAGCCTATGCCATGCTCAATGCACAGGGTTGGGAAAAAACTTATGGCGGAATGACTTCTGACGTCGCCAACGACCTAGTCCAGACAGCTGACAACGGATGGCTCATAATGGGTTCCTCTTCGAGTTTCGGAGCAGGTGACCGAGATGCCTATTTAGTTAAAACTGATGTGGACGGAACAGAGCAATGGCATAGGTCTTTTGGCTCTGCTAACGAAGATATAGGTACGGCTATCGACTTGCTTTCAGATGGTACAATGCTCATTGCCGGAAACACAGAAAGTGCTACCGCGACCCATGGCATGATTTGGAAAAGAAATTCACTCGGTGATTCACTTTGGTCCTTCAAAACACTTCAAGACTCAGTTTCCCTTGTTGACATTAAACAAACCCTCGACGGAAATATTGTTGCCGTTGGAAATAGAAAAATTAATAGCATAGAGCATAGGATTTTCATTGTAAAAATTGACGGAAACGGACAGCTTATCTATGAAAAAACACTTGATGCCAATGATCTTGAAATTGCTTTTGAATTATTGGCACTCCCCGACAACTCATTTTTGATTGCAGGTTACTCCCGCGACAACCCAACAGGTGTAGATGCGTATTTAGCAAAAATTACGATCAATGGGAATGTCGAATGGGAAAATCAATACGGTGATCCCATGAACGAAGAACAAGCACTTTGCATCACTACTGCTCAAAATGGCGGTTATTATCTTGGTGGGTTTAGTGATGGAGCTACAGTGGCAGACAGAGGAATGTGGCTGCTTGAAGTTGGAGCAGACGGAACAGAATTAAATCGAAAAATTATAACATTAGAAGGCAAAGAAAAATGTAGAGCAATTACCCAGCTGGCAGATGGTAATTTACTTTTGGCAGGTGAGATAGCTAAATTGAATGGAAACATCAACGGACTTTTAGTAAAAACCAATAGCGCAGGAAGTAGCTCTCCGATTTGGAATAAATCTTATGGTGGCATCGATTACGATGTACTCACTGCTATTGAAATTTTCAATGAGAATATTTTCCTTTCGGGAACAACTTCAAGTTTTGGAGCAGGAGGATTTGATGCATGGTTGTTGCGTACCGATACCGACGGCAACAGTTTAACGCATCTTTTAAATGGAAACGTTTACGATGATTTGAACTTCAATTGTCTGGCTGACATGAATGAGCTTGGTATCGAAGATTGGATGATAGAAATCGTTGGAGAAAAAACTTTTTACGCCAGTACTGATGCCAATGGTTATTACGAAGCTTCGATAGAACAAGGAGACTATACGGTCAACCTAATTACGCCAAACCCATATTGGGAGCCTTGTAACAATGGTTTTAATATTTCTTTTAGTGCTGCATTTGATACGATTCAAGTTGATTTTCCAGTGCAAAAAATAGCGACCTGTCCTTTTATGACCGTAGATATTTCGACGCCATTTTTGCGACGCTGCTTCTCCAATACCTACGTCGTTAGATATTGCAATTCAGGGACAGATACTGCTACCAATTCAGTTATCAACATACAATTTGATGATTTTTTAACGATTGATAGTTCTGAGGTTACATTGACACCTCTTGGTTCCAATCAGTTCGAATTCACAGTAGGGACTTTGGCTCCTTTTGAATGTGGTTCTTTTAGAGTCCATACGACTGTTGATTGTAATTCGACCGCTTTGGGGCAAACCCATTGTAGTACTGCCAAAATCACTCCTGATACTTTTTGCGTTGCGCCAGACCCTACGTGGGATGGTTCAAGTCTTGAGATTGCTGGTTTCTGCAATGGTGATTCTGTTTTTATAAATGTAACGAATACTGGCCCAATAGCAATGGCCACCTCAAGTGCATTTATCATCATTGAAGACGAATTACTAACACGACAAGGCCCTGTAAAACTCGGAGGAAATCAAGACACCACTATCGTCATCGAAGCACAAGGACAAACCGTCCGCTTCGAAGTAGAACAACCAATAGGCCATCCCGGAAACAGTATGCCTTCTATCGCAATTGAAGGATGCAATGGTTCACCATTTAGTTTAGGTTACGTTACCCAATACCCACAAGATGATGGAGATAATTTTGTAGAAATTGACTGCCAAGAAAACATAGGAGCATATGACCCCAACGACAAGCGGGGTTTTCCTAAAGGATACGGCACAGAAAAGTACATTGAAAATGACACTGAACTCGAGTATCTCATTCGTTTCCAAAACACTGGAACCGACACGGCTTTCACGGTCGTGATCCGAGATACCTTGAGGGCGGAATTAAATCCAAGTACCCTTAAACCAGGTACTTCAAGCCATCCTTATGATTTTGAAATTTATGAAAATGGTGTTATCAAATTTACTTTTGACCAAATACTTTTGGTTGATAGTTTCACCAACGAGCCAGGTTCGCATGGTTTTGTGAAATTCAAAATCACCCCGACGCCTGGGTTATATTTTGACACACCAATTCATAATAGCGCAGACATTTATTTTGATTTTAATCCACCAGTTATAACCAACCAAACGACACATGTTATTAGTGCTAACTTTATTCAAATCGATACAAGCACTTCTACATCCAATCCTAACTTACCGCAAGTTGCCATAACGATTGCACCAAATCCGTTTTCCAAAAAAACACAAATCGAACTCAAAGGCAGCAACTCACTAAACCATCAATTTAAAATTTATAATGCACTGGGTAAATTAGTCAAAACGCAAAATTTTGTTGGAAGTAAATTCATTTTTGACAAAGGAAGTTTACCAAAAGGTATTTATTTTTTCAACATCAAAAACGACCAAAACCAATTGATTTCTACTGGAAAAATGGTCTTACAATAGTCGCTTTCCACTGAAAATCAGTCGATTAAGAACCTAATCCAAAAAAATACGTATTTTTATAAAAATTTGACTGACTGACAAAGAATTAGAATTCGTGTAAAACGAAAAGCTTTTGATCAATTTTAGATTGATTTAGATCGCTCTAAATTTTACACATCGTTTCAACTGTTTCAACTGGAATAATACGTTCTCTATTCCAACAAAAAAGACGAAAAACCTTTTAAAATAGTAAAGCTATTTTGCCGAGCTATTTTGGACACTAAAAACCTCTGCGATGAAAGTCCCTTTTTGGACCATCTTTCTGTTTCTACTCTATTACAGT
>CALHBQ010000060.1 GCA_937930815.1 uncultured Saprospiraceae bacterium
CCCAGGTACAACGGTTTACCTTTATGATTGTGCTGACGCAACAACTCCTTTGGATAGTACAGTAACTGACACAGATGGAAAATTGGCCTTTGACGGCTTATTACCAGGAGATTATATGTTGCAATATAATGTGCCAGATGGACATCAAATTATCTCTTCTCAAGCAGATACCTTAACGAATGGATTCACCAGTTGTATGACGCTTGATTGGGGAGATTGTGATACCAGCAAAGTAGTTTGTTTATCAAGAATATTCGATGTAGCGCTCAAGAAAGAAGTATCGACACCTGGTCCATATCAGGGAGGTGATGATGTAACCTTTGAAATCACCGTTTACAACCAAGGAACGGCAACTGCTACCAATTTGGTCGTTTACGATTATATTCCAACTGGTTTGGTATTAAATGATTCCAACTGGGACGAAATCAGCCCACAAGTCGCAGAAGAAACCATTGCAACACTCGCTGGTGGAGATTCCACCATTCTTTACATCACTCTACGGATTAATTCAAGTTTCAGTGGAAATTTAGTGAATAATGCTGAAATAGTATCTGCCGATGGAGGAATTGATGAAGACAGTCCTTTAGCAACAACCAACGATGGTTCAACCAACGAATTGGCTACCGACAATAATGTCAATGACGATGGTCCAAATACACCTGGAACGGGAGACTTACCTAGTGATGAAGATGATTATGACCCTGCCTTGATTCAGGTAGAATGTCCTGAACCCGTATGTTTACCTATCCAGACCAATCAGAACTAAAGATTTAGATTTTGCATACCAATTTTGCCCTCACTCTCTCAAAAGTGGGGGCTTTTTATTAATGAGACTTTCAGTTAACCAAAAAGACAAAAGAGGGTAATTCTAACAATTAAATTTAAAATAACTTCAAGAAAATCACGAAGTTCTGTATGCTGGCAACTTAAACATAAAAGCCGTCCCTTCATTCAACTTACTAGACACTTGAATCGTCGTGTCATGCAATTCCAAAATCTTTTTGACAATCGCTAAACCGAGGCCTGCTCCAGCCTGTTTTTTCCCCGTTCGATCTGCTTGACGATAGCGGTCAAAAATATGCGATTGGTCTTCTTTTGAAATACCAGGCCCAGTATCTTTGATTCTGATTTCAACGTTTTTATTATTGGTCGATAACTCGATTTTGATACTACCACCATCTGGCGTAAACTTCAAAGCGTTATCCATCAAATTTTGAATAACGCGTTCTACCAAACTCAAATCAGCGAAGACAAGCGGTGCTTTTTTGTTTTGAATTAATTCAATTTTGATGTTTTTATCTTTTGCCAAAACTTGATAATTCGCCGCGACATCTTGAGCCAACTCAGAAATAAAAAATGGTTCTTTTGATGGTTCGATTTGTCTGGCTTCCAATTTAGAATATTCGAATAATTGAGCAATCAATTTCTCTAAACGTTCTAATCCACTCATCGAAGTTTCGAGATATTTTACGCGGTCTTCTTTCGAAATATTTTCCTCTTTTATTAAAAGCGTTTCAACGTAACCTTTTACTATCGAAAGCGGTGTGCGCAAATCATGAGAGACATTCGCAATCAATTCCCGACGAAGATTTTCGACTGATTTTAATTGATCAATATTTCCAACAATGGTGTCTGCCATTTCATTATATGTTTCTGCTAAAACCTTAAAATCACCCTGTTCAGTGTCCTCTATTCGAGCATTCATATCTCCCTCCTTAAAGCGACGAACGGTTGAAATAATATTGGTTAAATTTTTAGTTAGAAACCAAATTGCCAACAAGCCAAAAAGTAATGCTCCAATCAAACTGACAAAAAATAAATTCCCTCCCAACTTTGTCACATACGAGTTGAAAAGTCCAGAGGAAACCGCTGTTGCCTTTTCACTTTGGAGAATGATATAAAGGTAACCTGTCAAATTTCCTTCTTCTAAAATCGGCGCCGCAGAGAATACTCTACATATCCCAGGATACCTCGGATCGTCCCCAATAATGAATGGTTTTTCTTTTGCTTCGATAAATTCTTTGATAGGAGCAATCCCTACTTTTTCTGCTTTCACCTTTCCCTTTGGGGCCGCATGTGTGATTATTTTTCCATCAGGATCTAACAAGTAAACTTCTGCAATCGGATTCATAATCATCGTCGAGTGCATGATGTCTTTGATATCCGTTTCGTTGACTTCTCCTTTGGTATATGGCTTCAATTCTTTCAAAACACTTTCTGCCAACCCACCATACAATCGCTGATGCGTCTCCTGCATATACTGATTGCCGATGTAACCCGAAATCAAAACATAAGCCAATCCCAACACTACCAAAAGTGCCATTAGCGTAGCTGATATTTTCCAAAATAGTTTATTGCTTGTTGTCATATTTTTCTTTTTTACGGAAGACGAGGAACGGAAGACGAAAGACGGATTTGCACAACGGATCAATCCGTATTCCGTCGAGCGAAGCGTTCGTTATTCGTTCTCCGTTTTTTCAAAGTTCTTCATTAAAACGATAACCCACTCCCCACGAGGTAAGGATGTAGGTTGGTTGTTGAATATCGGGTTCTATTTTTCCGCGTAAGCGGTTGATATGCGAATTAACGGTATGCTCATAGCCCTCAAAGTCATACCCCCAAACGAGGTTTAGAATTTTGGAACGAGAGTAACTTTTCCCTGGATTGGAAGCCAACAAAGCCATTAGGTCAAATTCCTTTGGTGAGAGTTCAATCCGTTCATCTTTAATGGTCACTTTGCGTTTATCAAGATCAAGAACCAGTTCTCCAAAATTAAAAATTTCACTTTTTGCAGGAGCGACATTTTTATTATTGGCCATGTCTTGGCGACGAAAAATCGCCTTGACTCTCGCCACAAATTCACGTACACTAAACGGCTTGGTCATGTAATCATCGGCTCCCAATTCTAAACCAATAATTTTATCGATTTCTTCAGATTTGGCAGTAAGCATTAGGATGGGTGTTTGGATTTCTTTTCCGCGCAAGCGGCGACAAATTTCCATTCCATCCACTCCAGGAAGCATGATGTCCAAAATTATTAAATCATAAGAACCTCCAGTCGCTTTGATCAAACCAGTGTCACCATCGTAAGCTTTTTCCAAGTCACAATCCAAATCCTTTAAATGAATTTCAAGTAAATCAACGATGTCGTGGTCATCTTCAACAACTAATACCTTTCTCATATTTCGGCTTTTTTACAAAACTAAAATAGTTAGACGATAACTGCTTGTTACCGCCTAACTTTTTAATCACAAATTAAAACTATGAATTACATTCGATTCTTAA
>CALHBQ010000061.1 GCA_937930815.1 uncultured Saprospiraceae bacterium
AATTTACCTGCTTCAATTTTAGAAATATCCAAAATATTATCAATCAAGCCCATCAAATTATCAGCTGAAAAACCGAGAATATCGAGAAATTCTTTTTGCTCGTTAGAAGGATTTGTTTTGTATAAAAGGTTGGTCATTCCAATTACCGCATTCATTGGCGTGCGGATTTCATGACTCATATTTGCCAAAAATTGTTGCTCTGCCAATCGAGCCAATTCCGCTTCCTGTTTTGCTTTGGAGAGGTCGTCTTCCAATTTTTTTCGAGCTGTCAAATCATAATGAATACCGAGTGAGCCCGTCGTATTCCCTTCCGAATCAATAATCGGCGCACCGCTGATCAGCACCCAAATTCTTTCTCCTTTTTTATTAAAAATTTGAATTTCGTACACACCTGCATTCCCTTTTTCGCGATCACTTTCTTGTTGAGCCATCACTGGAATGTATTCTTTAGGAAGAAAAACCTTCTCTGCATTCTTTCCTAATAATTCCTCCTCTGTGTAACCAGTCAATTCGCAAAATTTATCATACGCACGAACAATGGTCTGTTGTGTATCTACCTCCAACAAACCCAACTCCATATTTTCGATAATCCCTCGATATTTCTCTTCACTTTTTTTGATTGCGTTTTGAGCAAACAGCAACTCCTTCTCTGCTTTTTTCTGTTCAGTCAAGTCTCTTACAAAACTATTGAACTTATAGGTATCGCCATCTTTCACATCAGTGATACTCAATTCAATTGGAAATTCTACACCTGATTTTTTTACACCAGTAATTTCAATTCGATTATTCAAAACTGGGCCATGACCTGTTTTGAAAAACTTCTTCATGCCTTCCTGATGAGCCTTTCGATATTTTTCGGGGATAATTAAATTATGAAGAGAAGTCCCAATCGCTTCCTTTCGTGTAAACTCAAAGATAGTTTCTGCAGGTTTGTTCCACTCTGTTACAATACCGCGATCGTTGATTGAAATGATGGCATCGAGCGCAGAATCAATTATCTGACGTAACCGTGCTTCATTTTTTTGAATCTTATCTTCTGCTTCTTTTTGATTTGTAATATCCCGAACGATATCTCTCGAACCCACTATTTTTCCACCTCTTTTTATCACGTTACTGTTGACCTGAACCCATTTAACTTTTCCGTCAAGAGTCTTGATACGTCCTTCGTAACCGCTGTAAAATCCGTCTTTATTTAGTTGTTTAATAAAGGCAAGGCTATTCTCCCGATCATCTGGATGCACCAATTCTCCAAGTGAAATATCACTCGCTTTTTCAGTAGTCATTCCCAAAATTTTCTTGCCGGCATCATTGATACTTTTGAGGCGACCTTTCTCATCCAAAATGATGAGCGCATCATACATATTTTCGAAAAGGTCTTTGTATCGAAGATTGGTCTTGAGAAGTTGATCTTGAGTATTTAATCGCGCTTCAATTTCTTCTGAGTACTTACGATGCGCAATACTTCCTTCCAAACTAATGCGCAATTTTTCCATCACCGCCACGAGCTGAGTCATTTCCTGCAGCTCGTATGCTTCCGTTCTTTTTAAGTTGAAAATTTTTAAAAAACCAATTTCTCCTAATTTAAAAACGCCGAAAGTTCCTTCAGAAATATCATTTTCTAAAACCATTTTTTTAAACTCTTTGTCTTTCGACGAAAGAGAAAAGAACGGCGTTTTATTCAATTTTTTTAAAATAAAATGACCTTTCTTAATCGAAATTTCTTTGACTCTAAATTCAGGCATTCCTTCCACCAATTCAAAAACATCACCTCGCTTTATCCAAATAGATGAAAAGGCCAACTCTTTCTGACTGTTCAAAACCTTTAGAAATCCTTTACAATTTTCGTTTAAATCAAGGGCAGTTCCAATCGAAAGCGATAGTTCATAAACCATTGAAATATCGCGCAACATTTTTACTTGAGGGTTCATAAAAAATGAGTGAATTATGGAATAAAAGAATGAGTGAATGACGAGTTAACTCATCATCCCTACTACTATGGTCTTATTATAAAATTCAACTGGACCAGCTTTGAAAGATGAAATTTCACCCAAAGTCAAAGCACCTTGCGGCATGGAATCATCTGCGAATTTGTCATCGTATGCATTATTTACGATTTGTTCCAATTCCAATTTAAAGTCAGAATCTAAAAACCAGGCGCGGCAAATACAATTGATTATGATAGTATGTTTTGGCGTCACTGATTGCTTGGCAACACATTTTTTGGTAACATCTTCCGCTGCATCAAGTAGACTTTCTTTGTTGCCATTCATAATATAAACGACCGAATTTTGAGGCACCTCCCCTACCGTGATTATCTCTCCACCTTTCCCAACAGAAACCGGATCACGAACGATGAAGTCATCTTCATTTTTTAAAATACCAATTGGATAAAAAGTAGCAACTTCAACAAATTTGTCTTTAGAAAGAGATTTGCCAGCTGAATCTTTCAATACTTTTTGATAGACCTCAAATGCATTTTCCCAATTGAGTTCCAATATGTTTTTGCCATCCGTTTT
>CALHBQ010000062.1 GCA_937930815.1 uncultured Saprospiraceae bacterium
TTTTCAGGAATGTATTACAACTTTTCTGTTTGGTATAAAATCTCAGATAGAACCATGTTTGGAGCTTATATCTCAGTGACTGGAGCAATTATTACCATTCTATTGAATATTTGGTGGATTCCAATTTTTGGCTATCACGGCTCTGCATGGGCAACAGTCATTTGCTATGGCCTTATGATGATATTGAGTTATCTGTTTGGCAGAAAATATTTGCCAATGCCCTATCAAATTGGTAAAATGCTTGGCTTCTTAATTTTAGGAATTGGAACTTATTTATTCTCTGTTCGGATTAATGACATTTTACAAACCAATCAACTTTCTTATTTTGGAATAAATACCATCCTCTTGCTCATTTTTATAGGAATCATATGGCTTATAGAAAGAAAAGAATTTAAAAAGGCGATTAGAGGTTGAGTTGCCGAAAAAATCAAAGATTTTTCGTCTATAAAAAAGACATTTGAGGAAATCTCAAATGTCTTTTATTTCTACTATTTTATTTTTCACCAAAACCAACCTGACCACAACGGCAACTCCGCAACAACTGCTTTTACTACTTCAACAATGTCAAATCTCCTTCATAAATCACCTTCGCACCGTCTGTAAATTCAATTTCAGCATAATAAACATAAACGCCTGATTGCATAAATTGACCACGGAATTGACCATCCCAACCCGTTGTGGAATTGTCGGGGACAAAATCCCTATTTCGGTAAACTTCCTCTCCCCAACGGTCAAAAATCGCGAAGTCATTGACCTTCACTACATTTTTTCCAACAAAAATTTGAAAGATGTCATTGAGACCATCATTGTCTGGAGAAAAAGCGGTTGGGATGTAAATCTTTCTGGAATTGATAACGATAATTGGAAAGATGGCTTCGGCGGTACAGCCCTGTTCATTCGTAACAATAACTTGGTAAGTCGTTGAAATTTCGGGACGAAAGATTTGAGACAAACATCCATTTGCGCACGTATCTAATCCCTCTGAAGGCCTCCAAAGAATCATATCATAAATTCCAATAATGCCTGCTGATAAAGTAATTGAATCGCCATATTCAATTGTATTGCCCCCACCAGTCAATGTAGAAGAAAGATTTACACTTAACTCTTGAGGCTCAATAATTGTAAACTGTTCTGAGTCCAAACATCCTTCAGAATCTTTTACTTCAATCGTATAATCTCCAGAGGGTAATTCATTAAATTGGGCGATATTTGTAAAGGGGCCACCGTTCAAACTAAACTCATAAGGAGGGCGACCTCCTGTTGTATTTGAGACACCAATTGTTCCATCATTTTCTCCAAAACAAGTGATATCTGCGCCCTCAATTTCAAGTTGAGGTATTCCGGCACCTTCTAAAACGATAACTTCATCAGAACTTGTACATCCGGTTATTTCATTTGAAACAGTCAAAATATAAGTTCCGCCTTCTCCTACCGTTGGTTGAGGTAAAAGTGAATCCGAAACATTACCAGTCCAGTTGTAAATCAGATTTGGTTCACCACTTATCGGAGTTCCAATTGTGGTGATACGTTGGTCGCAATTAAGTTCAAAATCATCACCAGCATTAGCAATTGGAGTTGGCCTCATCGTTATTTCTGCTGTCACAAATCCAGAAGGACAAAAACCAGTTGGATTGACTCGGTATTCAAAAATATATCTATCAGGCACTAAATCTATGGATACAACTGTTGCATTTGTAATGCTCGAATTGGTTAAGGCTGGCCCAGAAATCTGAGTCCATGTTCCTCCCAAGTCATACCCATCTATCATATCGTATAAGGAAATTACCGTGTCTATTCCTTCGCACAAAAATATATTTTCAATCAAAGCTCCTGGATTTAGTGGCGTTTGAACTTCTAAAGTAAATCTTACACTATCCTTTTGGCAAGGTACTGTAGTATTTGCGACATATTCAAATTCATAAAATCCAGATTCTAAAACAGAACCGTCAATTGTACCAGTGGCCTCATCAAAACCATCTGCTGGGGTACTCGAAAGGTCTCTCCAATATCCACCTGAGGAAGCGGCTATGAGTTGATCATTTAGATCGATCGTTGTGAAATCATTACAAAGTTGAATTGAATTTGGAGGCGTTCCAGCTGTAACGACCTCACCCACGGTGATTACCTGTACTGAACTTTGCGGACAGCCAACTGGCGGAAAACCATTTAATATAAAAGTCAATTCGTAATCTCCTCCTATTGAACCATTTGCATTAAAAACACCTCCTGCAATAGCAGCCGTTGAACCAGCGGGGCTATCAGTCAAAAACCAATTTCCATCTTCGGAAGTAAGCGTAATTGAACTTAAATCTAAGATCGCATCATCATTACAAAATGGCCCAGCAGGGGCCGTTGACACACTTGGACAAGCACAATCGACTACCGAAATAGTCGTTTCAAAAATCTGATCGGTACAGGGCGCTGTACCGATTAAAGTGTACCTAAACAAATATTGTCCAGGTGCAATATCTAAAAAGTCTAATACTGGAAAACTGCCAGTTGCTCCTGAATTATCAATGTCTTCCCAAGTTCCAGTTTCATTTCCATCCAAAATCAAAGTGCTAAAATCAAACGTCGTCGGGTCTCCCAAAATGGTTGAATTACATACTTCTCCGAAAGTTGAAACGATGGCAGAAGTTGCTTCATTTATGGTAATCGTTTGAGAAGAACTTGGAGGACAACTTGCCGGAGGCGTCGTATTTAATGTAAATGTCAATTCATAATCTCCTGGTAATGAACTATTTGCATCAAAATTCTGACTTGAAATTGATGCCGTCGAACCAGTAGGCGCATTTGTAATACTCCAACTCCCGGGCTCATTGGTAAACGTAATCGTACTCAAATCGAGCAATGCATCATCTGAGCAAAATGGCCCTGCTGGTCCAGTACTAACGCTCGGACAAGAGCAATCTCGCACATTTATTAATATTTCAAAAGTTTGATTAGTACATGGCGAAACCGCAGCCGCAGTTGTGTAACTAAAACGATATTGACCTTCTGGAATATTTTCAAAATCTAAAACTGGTAAGCTCCCTGTCGCTCCAGAATTATCAATAGCTGTCCAAGTTCCAGTATCGTCTCCAGCTGTTATTAAAGTTGAAAAATCGAGTATCGTTGTATTACCCGCTGCAGTTGTATTACAAACATCAACCAAGGTTGGAATATCTGCAAATGGAGGCGCAGTCAAAGTAATGGTTTGAGTAGAATTTTCGGGACAAGCGCCAGGTGCTGGTTGCGACAAATTAAACTGAACTATATAATCTCCTGCAACGGAACTCGTTCCATCAAAATCATCTAAAAAAATGGTAGCCGTTGAGTTAGCTGGCGCATTTTGAATTGTCCATCCACCTGACTCTGTTGTAATTTCTAAAGTACTCAAATCCAACAATGCATCTGTATTACAAAATATTGGAGGAGC
>CALHBQ010000063.1 GCA_937930815.1 uncultured Saprospiraceae bacterium
GGTGAAACTGAGATTTTGAAAGTTACAAATACTGGTTTTGAAAAAATCTATCACTGTGGGATTTTTGAAACCTGTGGCCCAGTTCGTTACCATAAAAACGGAAGGGCGTTTTACATGATAACCAACAAAGGAGGAAAAATTGACCTCACTATGTTGACCCTTTTCAATGAAAATACCAAAGCATTTGAAGTAGTTGAAATTGATCCAAATAATAAAGTTGATTTCGGAGATGCAATTTTCTCTGAAGTAACCAACGAATTGGTCGGCACAAGATTTACAGCTGCAAAAACCAAATTTTATTGGAAAAGTAAAAAATATCAAGAAGCATACGACTACATTCAAGGTGAATTCCCAGATAAAGAAGTTAGGCTATTTTCAATAACTAAAGACGAATCAAAAGCTTTGGTAAGAGTATTTTCTGACAAAGATCCTGGAACCGTTTATATTTTTGATTGGAAAAATATGAAAGTGGAATTTCAATATAGCACTCGTCCAGAAATTCCAATTGAATACATGTCTGAAACAAAACCAGTGGTTTATAAATCATTTGATGGCCTTGAAATTCCTGCCTATCTCACTTTGCCGAAAGGTGTTGCACATAAAAATCTTCCTTTAATTATCAATCCACATGGAGGGCCATGGGCAAGAGATTATTGGGGATTCAATCCATATGCTCAGTTTTTGGCGAATAGAGGCTATGCCGTTTTGCAAGCAAATTTTCGGTCTTCAACTGGTTTTGGAAAGAAGTTTCTAAATGCTGGAAATAAACAATGGGGTCAAAAAATGCAAGATGATTTGACTGCTGGAGCAGAATATTTAATAAAAGAAGGAATCGTTGATAAAGAAAAAGTAGCCATTTTTGGTGGCTCATACGGAGGTTATGCAACTTTGGCTGGTTTGACATTTACACCGGATGTATATGCATGTGGGGTATCAGTAGTAGGGCCTTCTAATTTAAAAACACTTTTGGAATCCATTCCACCATATTGGGAATCGATTAAAAAAATGTTTTACGAAAGAATGGGAAATCCTAATACTGAGGAAGGAGAAGCGATTTTGAGAAAACAGTCACCACTTTTTTCAGCTAATAAAATTAAAGCACCATTGATGGTGGTTCAAGGCGCAAATGACCCGCGTGTAAAACAAGCGGAGTCGGATCAAATCGTCATTGCCTGCCGCGATTTAGGATTGCCAGTGGAATACATTGTTGCGCCAGATGAAGGTCATGGATTTGCTCGCCCAGTAAATAATATGGCTTTTGTGGCAGCAATGGAAAAATTCTTTGGAAAGCATTTGGGAGGTCGATTCCAATCTAAAATGCCGAAGGAAATCAACAAGCGCTTAAAAGAAATTACAGTTGATGTAAACACAGTTGAGTTGCCGGAAGAAATGGAAGCAAATACGCTTTTTGATGTACCGCCTATGCCTGCTCAAAGTTTACAGCCAACCAAAGATAATTATAAAGTGAGTATTGATTTGGCCGGTCAAATTATGAATATGGAAATGACCACAACCATTGAGGACGCAGGAGACAGTTGGAAAATTTCTGATAACCTGACTTCTCCAATGGGAAATATGGTTGATGTAACGACTGTTGATAAAAAGTCCCTTCAACCAATCAAAAGAAATGTCCAACAAGGGCCTTTGGTCATGGATTTTATTTATTCAAAAGAGGAAATTACTGGTTCTATCACTGCTCAAGGACAAATTGAAAATGTCAAAGAAGAAATCCATGGAGCAATGTTTGCCGAAGGAGCTGGCTCGAAAAACATATTGGCATGTTTACCACTTGAAGAAGGTTACTCAACTTCTTTTAGAAACTTTGATATGAAGAGCAAAGAGATAAAAGTGATGAAATTGAGTGTAATAGCAAAAGAATCAATTACGGTCGATGCTGGAACTTTTGACACTTTTAAATTAGAACTTAAACCTGCCAATGGTGATCCTGGAACTACCACAATTTGGGTTTCTGCTGATAATAAAAGGAAGGCGGTTAAAACATCTTCTATTGTTCCAGCTCTAAATGGAGCGATTATGACTTCAGAACTTTTGAAATCATAAAAAATACCAATTTTTTAGTGTTAAAAATGGAATTCAGATAACCTGAATTCCATTTTTTTTGTTTATTTTTGGGTATCCTAAAAAATAAAAAAGCAGAATTATATGGTATATCGAAATGATGTTTCGAATTCCAAGAATGAGAAACATTTTATGACAAAATCTGATTTAACTAATCAACTCAACACTTTAGATAACCTTGCAACGGATTTGCTTTCTTCTCTTAAGCCTTATACTGAGGAGAAACTAAATGCAAAGCCTACTGAATCTGCTTGGTCTGTTTTACAGATTTGTCATCATCTCATATTAGCGGAACAAGGATCGCTTAATTACCTTAAAAAGAAATTGAGCTTTAATCCTAAATTGAAGAAAGCTTCATTGAGTACTCGAATGAGGCAAAAATTAATGACTACTTACATTTCAACTCCAATTAAATTTAAAGCACCCACAGCCGTTGGAGATGACCATCTTCCTTTAACTTCAAGTTTGGAATCTGTAACCATGATTTGGAAAAGCCTTCGAGCAGATCTTAGATCTTTTCTTTTCCAGTTACCAGATGATATTTTTGAAAAAGAAGTTTACAAACATCCATTTGCTGGAAAACTTTCAATAGAAGGTATGCTTGCTTTTTTTGAAGGTCATTTGAAAAGGCATGAGAAGCAAATAGTGAAGACGTTGACTTTGGTGAGGTAGTATTCTCCAAAAGGGCGTGGGTCTTTGAAGCAAACTATTAATTCCTCAAATCTCAAGATTTGAGGAATTTTTTATTTAAGCAATTGACTGATTACTTTTTTCAAATTTATTATTGGTTATTTGTTCTTCTAATTTCAATTATTAATCCTTTTAAACCCAAATAAACCTGCCCGAAATTCAGGCGGGTTTGGGTTCTACTTATGAAAGAATATTTACCTATTTTCTTAAAAGGCATGGGCATGGGCATCGCTGAAGTGATTCCTGGTGTTTCTGGTGGAACGATTGCTTTTATTACTGGCATTTACGAACGATTTATTGGTGCTTTAAAATCGATTGATTTTTCTCTTTTTAAAACACTGAAAAACGAAGGAATCGCAGGTGCATGGAAGCAAATTGATGGGACATTTTTAGTTGCTTTGTTTGCTGGAATGTTTACGAGTATCATCTTGTTTATCAATATCGTTACCCATTTGATTGAACATTACCCAGTAATGCTTTGGGCATTTTTCTTTGGGTTGATTTTGGCTTCAGCGATTTATGTTGGAAAACAAATTCCAAATTGGACTGCGGTTAATATCATTGCATTAATTGTCGGGGTCATCGTCGCATATTACGTAACAATTGCTGCTCCAGCGAATGGAAGTGATTCCTTGATAATTATATTTTTTAGTGGAATGATTGCAATTTCTGCTATGCTTTTGCCAGGGCTTTCTGGTAGTTTTCTTTTGTTGCTAATGGGCATGTATGGTATCGTTTGGGGAGGGATCAAAGAGCTCGATTTCGGAATAATTGGCGCTTTTGGTGCTGGATGTTTAGCGGGTATTTTGTCTTTTTCAAAAGCATTAAATTGGGCATTTCAAAACCATAAAAGTTTGACACTTTCTTTACTTACAGGTTTTATAATTGGTTCCTTGAATCGAGTATGGCCGTGGCAAGAAGTGCTCTCCAGAAGAACAAATAGCAAAGGAGAAGAAGTAGTCGGTTTTACAAAAAGTGTACTTCCTGATACTTTCATGCAATTGGATGGAGCTGCTAATTTACCTTATGGAAATGATAGCCAATTGATGATGGTTGTTGTTTTGATGCTGGTTGGTTTTGCAACCGTTTTTCTTTTAGAATTGGTTAGTAAAAAAGCACATTAAATCCTATTAGTGGAAATTTATTTTTAAGAATTTTTACAAATGTTATGAGCGACTTGTCTCCCTTTTGAGGGAGATCCGCGACAGCGGAGAGGGTGGAGTTTTCTAATCATACAAATAGTCCACCCCCTTAATCCCCCTCCAAAGGGGGACACAAGTAACGCCGATTGTTATCTATATTTTTAATCAAAAAATCTTATGAATTTTAAACTCATTTTATGAAAATTCTACACACTTCAGATTGGCATTTAGGCCAAAAATTCATCAGCAAAGAACGGATTGAAGAACACGAAGCTGCACTGAAGTGGCTGTTGCAAGTCATTGATAAACAAGGAGTTGAGTGTCTGATTGTTTCAGGTGATATTTTTGACACCTTCAATCCTTCGAGTGTTGCTCAGAATTTATATTATGATTTTTTGGAAGATTTGCGAGAGACTAATTGCAAATATGCTGTCATCATTGGAGGTAATCATGATTCGCCTGCAATGCTCAATGCACCACGTCGATTATTGAAATCAATGAACGTACATGTCGTTGGCGCAACGGCGGTGGATGATATTTCTGATGAGATTATTGAATTAAAAAATAAGAAAGGAGAACTGGAATTAGTAGTAGGTGCAGTGCCATTTTTGAGAGATAGAGATTTGGTTTATGCGACAGCAGGGGAGTCTGGTTTAGAACGGATTCAACGCATCAAAAAAGGAATTTTCGACCATTACCAAACTATCGGTAAAGCGCTTGAAAAGTATAAAAAATCTAAGGTGCCAATTTTGGCAACTGGGCACTTATATGCATATGGCGCAGAGGCAACCGAAAAGCAAGCGAACATCTACATTGGCGATAAGTCAAATATAAAAGGAAGCGATTTTCCTAAAGTTTTTGATTATGTGGCGCTGGGACATATTCATCGACCACAGAAGGTTGGCGGTTTGAATCATGTTCGGTATTCAGGCTCTTTGATTCCATTGAGTTTTTCAGAAATAAAGGATGAGAAACTGGTTTGCTTGCTCGATTTCAAAGACAATAAATTGGAGAAGATAGAGGAATTGGTTGTCCCACTTTTCAGAAGATTGAAAACGCTTTCTGGAACAGTAGAAGAAGTCAGAACGCGTCTCTCAGATTTTGCTGAAAAACATCAAAAAGAAATGACCCCTTGGGTGGAATTGATTTTTGAAGGTGATGAAATTCCTCCTGATTTGGATTCACAAATCAGAGCTTTTGCAAAAGACTTACCTGTTGAAATTTTAAAGGTTCGTATCAATAGAAACTTTTCAATAACTAAAGAAAAAGATGCGAATGTGAATCTCGAAGATTTAGATGTACTCGATGTATTTAGAAAAAAATGCGAACGAATGCAGGTTTCTAAAAAGGAAATGAAAGAGTTGGAGGTTTCTTTTAAGCAGTTGCAGGAAAGTTTGTTGGAGGGGGAATGATTTTCTATTTCAATGATTTAAAATTTTAACAAAATTAAATTTGAAAAATGATAATAAAATGGATTGTATATATCTTTATTTATTTTGGAGGTTGGATTTTAACTTCGATGTTACTTTTCAGAATCTTAGAATTGGGTGGTAAATTCTTTTTCAAGGCAGATATCACCGAGAGAAAGTTATATAACAAATGGTGGAATGTAACTTTGAGGTATTTTATCGTGTTTCTTCTACCTACCTTTTATTTATTTTTGTCTCTATTTGATTACTATCCTCCTAACCATCTTCAAGAAATATTTTCTAAACCAGATGATTCTGAAAAAATTGAACTAATCACAAACGAAGTAAATCAAATAGAAAAGACCTTAAGCGATATTGAGAACTTAACAATTTCACAAATCCGAATTGAATTAAATAAAACATTAATTTTTACGAAAAAACTAAAAAAAGAAGCTATATTTAATCAGAAACTATTTTTTGAGCTTCAAAAGAAAATAAAGAACGAAGAGAAAAGAGCACAAAATGCAGAAGAATTGGCAAACGAAATTGAGAGTCTGTCCCAAAAACAAATTGAAGCAGTTAAATTTATGATTACAAAAGATGCCTATAGACAGAATAGCAAATCATTTTGGATAGGATCAGTTGTTTCCTTTTTTACAGGAATCTTAGCTTCATATATAGCTTCCTTTATGTTTTCAAAATTTGGTAAAAAACCTTAAACAAAATAAAATGAACAAAATAAAATGAACAAAATAAAATTGGTTGAACAGATGTCGTTAAATGAACTTTCGACTTTATTGAATATTGGGATTGAAGAATTGGCAATGATCTGTATTGATATTGAAATAAAATTAGAAGAGACTAAAATTCTTAATAAATATTCGCTTGAAATTTTATCAACACACTTAGGAATTGAAGTTGAATTTTATGATCCGGATCCAAATTCTCAATTAAACGTGTTTGTTGAAAAAGGTAATGCAAGTAAGAAAGAAATCGCTGACATTATTTCTGATATTTCAGTCCTTTATAGAAAAATAGGAGGAAGTGGTATTAATTTTTCCTTTGAAGGTATTCATATTCGTTCAGAAAGTCATGTTGAGTTATGAGCGATAACACTAAATCAGATAAAAGGATAAATGCAATCCAAAAACACAAAGGAATTCCAGTAAGTCCTCAGAAAGTTAATGAAAGTACAGTTTGGAAGAGATTTATTACCTGGTTTATTCCTTTAATGAATAATGACAATGACAACCCAAATGAAGAGGTGATTAAGGAGGGAACAAAAACTAAAAGGACTATTGTAGAGGCTAAAGATGCTCAACAAGTAATTGATCTTGCTACAGATTTTGAAAAGAAGAAAATTGCAAATACTGACTTCTCAAAGCCTTATTCAAAATCAGATTTATCAAAAGATATTGAGGAATTAAAGGAAAAAATTAGACTATTAGAAATTAAATCTGGTTCTAGGATAGACATTCAAACTGAAAACAAAGAAGGAATTTTTCCTGAGGGTAGCTTTGACGATACGAAAACAAGTTTTATTTCTGATGAGCACTTAATTGAAACAAGTAAACTCCTGAGAACTCAAATCGAAGACTTAGATCTTAGTGTAAGAACATACAATACAATAAAAGCTATAAAGATTGATTTATTAGCTGATATTGTAAAGTATAATACCCATGAACTTCTTAAATTTAAAAATTTTGGCAAAAAAACCTTAGAAGAACTTGAAGAGTTATTAGTAGAAAGGGGGCTTACTTTTGGAATGGATCTAAGCAAATATAATCTATAGACTGGAGTTGTTCTAAATAAAAAATCGATTACCTGAGACTTACTGAAACCTACTCCTCCTCCTTCTTCATCTGATCCCAATAAGACTTAACCATCGGAACAATTTTGTTATAATTTTCAACGCCATGCTCTACTCCTTGAGAGCGTAAAAAAGCATCATAAATAAAGTCTCTCGTTTTTGGAAAAAAGGAAGGATACTTCCGCATATTTCTATTGATGGTATCCAAATCAATAAGGATTTCTTCAGGTAGAGTGGCTCTGAATTTTTCGTACTCTTCAGGCTCAAGATGTTTCCACGAAGAAGCTAAGTAGCGCCAATAAGTTAGATGGCCCACGTATCGAATGAATAAATCATTGGAATGAATACAAGCCAAATATGCCCAAAAATTACAAGTTCCTTCATCGCCAAAACCATAGCCATGCGCCATCTCGTGTGCCATCACAAATGGCTTTTGTAAAGGATGCAAAGCAGCATCAATATGACCTTCTCCAACAAATGGCAAATAAACTCCAGACGAGTTAAATCTAAACAAAATGCCCTCTGGTTCCAGTTCTCGAATATTGACTGATCCGTCAGATGGGTAATTGTATTTTTCGAGAACATTTTCGAGCGATTCACGCATCAATTGTTCCAACCAAATAGGGGATTGTTCTTGCGTAATCGGTTCTTTTGCAGCCATATCGCTGATTCTAAAAACACTTTTACGCATTTGCTCTATGATGGAAGTTTGGTCTTTTAAGTGTGATTTTAACTCCTCTAATGCAAATGGTTCA
>CALHBQ010000064.1 GCA_937930815.1 uncultured Saprospiraceae bacterium
GGAATAGCAAATTCTATATTATCAACAGCAGGGTACGTGTTTGCACAACCAATTGCCCAACGCAAGCTTTTAGTATTTGAATCATCAGAATTATTTTCAACTGTTACTGTTCCCGTGGTAGGACAGGCAGGAGCAGCCACAGTAGCAAAAGCAGCAAACTCAGAAGTATTATCTCCATTTGCAGTAGCGGTAGCTGTGACCATATAGCCAATACTAAAAGAAGTTGCAACAGACCAATCACCTGCAGCATCTGCCAAAACATTCGTTTGGTAATAACCCATCACTGAGGTTGTACAGATTGGTTCGTAAAGGAAAATTTCGACCAAAGAATTTGGAGGTGCCGTTCCTTCTAAAACCGCAGGAGTTGCAGTTGTAATTACTGGAACATTGGGAGCAGCAGGTTCGCGATCAATTCCTACGCCTCCATTACAAAAAATATCATTTTGGCTTATTAAAATGGTGCTATTGCTACGCTCGTTTATTCCTTTGCTCAAATTGTGACCGATGGTATTTCCCGAAATAACACCAGTCGTTCCTGAACTACCAATTTCAACACCAATTCCATTATTTGCTCCTGAAGCATTTCCAATAACGTTTCCTGTAATGAGATAATTGGTTCCACTTAATTCTATAGCAGGAACTCCAGCGGTTGGACCATTTGTAAATATTGAATTTTGGATGGTCACATTATTAGACGACCTAACCCATATTTGCCTGGAGCCATTATCATCTATGGTACAATTATCAATCATAACAGTTGCACCCGCTGGGTTTGTCATATCAATACCATTCATTCCATTTGAAGCGATAGATAAATTTTTAATTTCCGTATCATTATCTACATTGGAATCAATTCCATCTCCTGTATTGTTATTTATCGTTCCACCATCAATAAATAAATCATCACAATTTGCTTCAACACCTTGCCCATTTGAATTCGAAATCAAATTAATAAAAGTGTGATCTCCAGTTCCGCAATTCACTCCATAGTTTCCATTATTTGTAGAAATCACATTAGTATAGGTAGCGGTATTTGCTGCTATTTGTAAGGCGCACGAGACCCCATTAGTCATATTATTATCAAGTGTCACATCAGAGAAAGTTGCCTGAGTTCTTCCATTTATAAGGATTCCATATGCATTATTATTCGCTATAAAATTGGAAATAGAAATGGGAGATGCACCTCCAATCGAAGAATTTACTCCATCTTTTGTATTACCTGAAGTCTCACCCGAAAGAATTATAACGTTGTCACTTTGACGAAGATAAATCCCATAAGAACCATTGGAATTGGAAGTAATATTATCAAAAGTGATATTGTCAGACTGAAGTGATTCAAATCCGTCTCCGAAATTATTATTGGTTACACAATCAGTTAGACTTACACTTGTTGAAGCACCAGTTACAAAAATTCCATCTGAACCATTATCATGAGAATTTATATTTTCAAAAACAGCATTTTGAGAGGAATTTGCATTAATTCCATGTCCTGCAAATCCTATTATTTCTATATTTTTAAAGTTGGAATTTATCCCAGAATGATTTAATCCATTTCCTCCAGAAGTATAAGCTCCAAAAAGAACGATATCTGTACTCGGCGTACCCAAGTTCGCTCCATCTATGGTTATATTACTTGAAGTAATGACTGGAAGTTGTGTGGATAAAATAATTTCCACAATTGAGAAGCTAGTGGTAATATCAAAAACTATCTCATTCACTGATGCATTACTATTGACACATCCAATAGCCCATCGAAGTGAGCCTACTCCTGTATCAGCTGTATTTGTAACTGTAACTGGTCCAGATGTCGGACAAGTTTGAGCAAAAATTTGATTATAAAATAGCGAGGTTATTAAAATAAAAAGCCACGTAGTAAGTCGAATTGCTTTCATGAAATTGAGGAATTAAGTGATTGTTCGTTGTTAATATTTGATTTTAAAATATTGGGCAAAAGATCACTTCCTACAGGAAGTGACCTTTTTTTCTTTTTTTGACCAGTCGAGAGCGATTATCTATTTTTCGATGAAATAGATTGGTAAATTTCTGTCTAATTGTTCTTCGGGCATAAATGGAACTTGGGCAGTCGGTGCCGATGGCAATTGACCTTTCACCAGTGATGGTACTCTTGCCTGCAAGTAATCATACAACTCACCCAATCGAATGATTTGATCATCATTCGCATCGGCTTTGTAAGTTCCATTGGCATCTGTTACTTCTTTGCCAGCAAAGGCTTCGAGCATGGCTTCTGTAAAAGCACCATTCTGCCATTTTTCATCTTCGTAACTTAACTCGTTACTTCGGCAAGAAGTAAGGGTCGAGATACCTGATTGTGCCTCTGCAAGGTCAACTACCGCCTGACTCAAACCTGAAAGCGAACTTTTGGATTTGGCAGCTCCTGAATGGCAGGCATCCAAAAAGACGAGTTTTTTACAGTCGATTTGGTTGAGACTTTCGATGATGTCTTTTTTGAAATCAACTGCAATCTGTCCATATTTTGGGTTGTAATTACTTTGCAAAATTTTAAATCGATTCTCAGCAACCTTTCCATGCGAAGAAATGAAAACCATAACCACATCATTAGGGGTAATGAGTTGGTCTTTGTATTGATAAACTAAGTCGTAAAGCGCTTGCTGAATAGATGTCAATGTAGTCGTCTCAGGCAAATCAAATTTATTGACATAAACGTTGGAATAAAGCTTTGACGCCCCACCCTGGTCTTTAAATGCCGAAGCAAAATCATTTGCATCCTTTCCTGTATAATTCAAATCTGGATGACTTGGCCCAATCGCCAAAATGTGAAGATTTGCGCGTTTTGGTTCAAAAACAACATCGATTGGTGCCGAGAATTTTTCCCCAACAACTACTTGCAAATTGTTAGAACCACGTTTGAGTTTGACTTTGTTTTTGTAAGTGTAAGTATACTGCTGACCCTTTTTTACAGGAGGAGACAATTCTTCTTCATTGAATTTTGACCCTTCCATTTCATTATCATTCACCGCCAATTTGAAATCGTTTGGATCGAGTGGCGTTCCAGATACAACCGTCATTTTAAATTCAATAAAATCTTCTGATCGGTTGATCCGGTTAGTTCCTAATTCATGTGGAGCTGGGTCCGTCCATATCATCAACGGCCCATCTGCCAGTGGTGAACCACCTTTGGTCATTTCCAAAGTTTTGCGGATTTTTTCTGAACCTCCCTCTTTTACGACACAAATAAAATTGGCTTTATCTGGCGTAGCACCTTGCGCAGTAAAAACTAATTCTGTTTCCTTTTTTGACCGTGGTAAAAAGGCGCCCATTTGAGCTTTTTGACCTGATTTCAATTTAAAACCAGGAGGTATTTCAAAATCTACATCTACTATTTTGGTTGGAAAATCTCCGATATTTTCGATGCTAACTTTTAAAGTTATTTCATCTGTATTTTTACTTTCGTCAAATCTGAAAGCGGCAATTTCCAATTTGGCAGGAACTGGTTTTTTGGATTGTATTTCCGTTGTTCCATTTCCTAAAGTGGTATTTCCAGAAAGTAAATTGAGATTTAATTTATGAATATCCGTTGCTAAACTTTCATTTCCTTTTACTGGAATTCTTATGGTTTTGGATTCATTTGGTGCCAAAGCACCAACCATATTAGTATTCCAAATATCCAAACCTGTACCTGATAATTGATCGACTTGTACCTTTACATTCCTCATCGGAATCGTCGTTGAGTTCGTAACTTCCGCAGTCAAATAGGTTACATCTTGAGGACGCAATACTCCGTCATCTGTGACCAACTTGATGTTATCAATTTTCAATTTTGCAACCTGCTTCAGGCCGGATAAATAGTTTGCATCATTGGTTGGATCTTGCAAACCAAGCACCCAACATTTGCCACGGCCAGATTGAGAATCACTATTCCCTCCCAAAATCACAGATCCATCATATAGGGTGTTTACTGTTGCGATGTAGTCTTCTTTGTCTCCACCATATTCTTGTTGCCATTGGCGATACCCGCCAGCATCTGTTCTAACCACAAATCCTTTTGGCTGACGAGCACCTGAGCGGTGAGATTTTGTGGTTCCTGCAATCAATAAACCACCATCTGATAATTCAGCAATCGAGGTTGCAATGTCTTCGTCTTTGCCACCAAAAGTCTTATCCCATTGTTGATAGCCTTCCCGACTTATTTTAATCACCCACATATCCAATCCACCTTCTCCTTTCGATTTTGTAAGGCCTGAAACCAAGTAGCCTCCATCTTTTGTAGCGATGATGCCCGTAGCCTCATCCCATCCTTTTTCACCAAAAAACCGCTCCCAAACTAAATTATTTTCTTTATCGAATTTAGAAACCCACAAATCTCCAGAAGGACGTTTTTTAGACTTTCGAGTGTTTCCTGCGATGACAATACCATTTTCACTGGTATTTGCCATGCCTTTTACTGATTCAAAAACACCTTTACCGATCTTTTTTTCATTGATAATTTTATCGCCTTCCAATTTGGCAATCCAAACACTTTCTCCAGACATTCCCGTAAGGGTAATTTCACCCAAATCATTTATCGAAACGGCTTCCCAAGAATCATTTTCTGGCGTTCCAAAAACTTTATCCCAGATGATGTTTCCCTTTTGGTCAGCTTTGACGACCCAGGCATCTTTTTTCCCTTGACCTTTTCCTTCCGTATTTCCTACTAAAATAAAATGTCCATCGTAGGTTTGTACAATTCCTTTTAGGGCGTCATCTTTTTTACTGCCTATCGGTTTTTTGTAGATTTCATTTCCATTACTGTAATCAATAATAGTCAACAAACCATCCTTGCCACCGACGGTTTGGTTAGAGGTTTCGCCAACGGCGAGCAATAATCCATTAGTACTTTGAAGGATTTGATGAAAGGTCTCTTTTCCGCCATTACCGAAGGACTTGTCCCAGGTTTTTTGGAAAGATTGACCCATAAGCATACCGGTTGAGGATATAAGTAGGATACTTAATTTTAATAGGGTTTTCATTGTTTTTCCTTGGTTTTGTTTTTTAATTAATAGTACGTGGTCTTTAGAGTGTTCTTGCGATTGGTAAAGGTGATCCATGTAGGGGTGATTCATGAATCACCCCTACTCAGTTGTTACTTCCAAAACAAGTGGGACAATGTATCCCTCTGATCGGGTACTGGCCTCAAATCCAATTCTATCTTTGAAATATTGAATATCCGATTGAGGTACTGCGTAACTGCCAAGTGTATTCAAAAATTCATTCATAAAACTGCCTCCTTTGTTTGCTGAGATTTGAGCCAATTTTTTCAGTCCGCGTATCTTTCTTTTTGAAAAAAGTACGACTAATCTATCTGTTCCTGTTTTTTGAAGGGTCAAAACTTTGCTTTTTCCAGGTATAGTCACTTCCGAACCATCACTAAATATTAGAGCAGGTTCGTTAAATTTTTCAAATTTCTCATTAAGTCCTTTTTGACGAGGCCAGTGAAAATGAACCTTCTGTTCTCCATCAATACTAAAAACATAGAGGTATTGCTCTTCGTTTTGCGTAGAGGCCAACAGTTGAAATTTCTGTCCAATTTTCCACAAATCCTGAGTGGTTTTATAAACGTTGCCTTCCAATCTAACTGGCGCATTTTCAAATTTCGGAGCAGGAGGAGAAAGGAACTCATTCCAACCAATGAAATTTCTAAAATTGAAATCTCCAGAAAGGTGTATTAATGATCTTTCGACAATCGCGTCCTCCATCATCACTTCCACCAATTCTTCATCATCTGCCAACTCTGCAGATTCAGGATTTTCGATAATTTCAGCAGTTTTATCATACTCTGCTCGCACTCGACGAATTGGTCGTTTTCGAGATTCTTTTTTAGCGGTTTGAGCACCCGTGTTTCCTGCTCTTCTTTTTCTAATACGATCTTGCTCTTTTCTAATATCAGAAGCTGAAGCTTCAATTCTATCCGATTGTCCAACATCTGTGGAAGCATTTCCACCTGAAGAATTTGCCGTTAAGCTCGTTCTTGTTTGATCATTTCCTCGATTTCCGTTTCGTCTCGCTTTATCATCTGCCAGTTCATTTTCAAGTTGACTACGCGCGTCTCTTACAGATGCCACATCTTCTTGTGTGATTTTTATTCGTCTTTTTTTCTTGATGGCCGCTTTTTTTCTACGTTGATAAACCATGCGAGCGAGCATCGGCTTTGGAAGTAAATAAAGAACGTATCCATATTTGGTGTACTTTCCAAAATCTTTGTATTTCACCCAAATCAATCCATTGTCACCCCACCCTTTGCCCCAAGAATTAAAAATTCTAAAAGCACCTTTTCTATCATCGTAACCTACAACCACCATGGCATGACCACCAGCAGGAGTCGTTTTTCCCAAATCTGGATGCCAAAATTTAGCATCTTTTAATTCATAAAAATTACGTTTGACGCTCATCCCAATTACAACAGGTCGTCTGCTCGCCAACATTTTTTTGACTTGAAAAACTTTCTTTTTAGGGTCATCTTTTGCACCAAACAAAGTCATGTAATCTTCAATAGAATAATTACGAGCAGCTCCGACGATAGTCGTATCAGGTGCTTTTTCACAATCATTCACATCAAAATCAAATTGGCTGGCAAGGCAGTTGCCGTTTTCGGTTAAGAAAGTAAGTGCGTTCGTTATTTTTGAACCACGTTTACAATCTCCTTCCTTGATTTGGTTGTATAGAAATAATGCAGAGTGTGCATTTCTATCGATGATTTTCTTGTCTTTGCAATCGTTTAAGATAGACCGCTGAATAGTCATGGCGCCATAACCAACAGACCAACCAACGCACGAAAATATCTCTCCTTGATTTCTAACGGTAGGACAATATTTTTCCAAATTAACTGCAGGAGGCAAATCAGATTTGCTCCCGTCCATTGGATTCAATCGCTTTATTTGATCATAATCGTCATCTTCAAAAATCATCCCAGTAGCGATTTCGTCATCCTGAGCCGCTGCGAAATTGATTGCAAAAATGGACAAACAAAGAACCAATACTAATTTTGAAAAACCAAAATTGATTCTGCCGATATTGGGCAATTTGTTTTCGATTTTATTTTTGAAGTTTCTCATTTTTCAAAGATGAGTTCTGATAAAATATGGTTTAGAATATGTCTAAATTTCTATAACGAATCAAAAGACAAACTCTTAGAAAAAAAAAGCTATCCCGAATTTTCAAATTTAAAAATTCGGGAAGGCTCTTTAGGAACGTGTAAAAAATAACTTATAACAGTTTGAATATTCTTTCCCCTTGCTTTTCGTTAAAAATACTCGCCAATGCTAAGGCATTGTCTGCGTTTTTTGCCTCAATCAATGAAAAAATAATTATTCAACTTTGTTATAATTTATTCTTTACATGTTCCTTTAAGGGAATTTCGTTTCAATGCAGGGTCTAAAATCTAATCTACTGAATTCTAATTATCGTCTTTCTTAGGCGCTTTTTTCTTCTTCTTCTTTTTGTCCTTATCATCACCTTCATTCCATTCTTCGTATTTAAAATTGTTACCATTAGGATTGCCTCCACCGTCTTCCCAATCGCCCCAATCATCTGAATCTGAATCTGAATCTGTTCCAGTATCTGTATCATCGCCCCAGTCATCCCAATCGCCAGTATCTTCGGTTTCGGTGTCAGTACCAGTGTCATCACCCCAATCATCCCAAGTATCATCTGTGTTTTCTTGAACCTCATCACCCCAATCATCAGTTGTAGAGGTATCATTATTCGCTTTCGCTTTATTGTTGGACTTTACTGCTTCGTATCTTTCGGTTAC
>CALHBQ010000065.1 GCA_937930815.1 uncultured Saprospiraceae bacterium
ATAAAATACTGGTCTCATGAAATTTTTTCAACTCACTTTTAAAAACGATTGTCAAATCAATACAAACAGGTCGAACAAACGATTTGGGTATTTTTTGACTTTCCTATTACTATTTTGCCTTTCGGCAAATCCGTTTGAAGCCACTGCACAACATTGCGGCGGAGCGACGACGACCTTAGCTAAATGGGATTTCAATTCCCTAAATATTCAATGTAACGGAGCTCAGCATCTTGGTCCGACACCTATTACGGATCCTTCTATTACGCCAGGGGCTACTTATTGTCCTAACATAAACAATGGTTGTTCAGCTACCACATTAGGTTCTGTTGGTCATCAAAACACTCCACAATTCCAAAATGCGGTATGCCTCTTTAACTTCTATAACGTAGAGGCTGTACTGGCAAAAGGACTTGGAGCACCTTTTGATCCAAATTCTACCGTCTTCGATCCGAATGCTAAGGTTAACTTATCAGTTTGGTATGATTTACCTAAAAACACAGAGGGTTGTTTGGACAATTTTCAATTAAAAGTCCTTCAAAAACAATTTAACGGAAGTCAGCTTAATTTCGAAACACAAGGCGTAGCCGTAAAAAGAAATGGTGTTTTGATCTTCACAGAGACTCAAACTATCACAACTGCTCATATTAACGGGCAGGCGTTTACTTATAACTTTTCTGGATCCGATTTTTGTTCTGATGGCTCAGAAGAAGTTGCATTCGAAATTGTTTTTGGATTAGTGCATCGCCTCATCGGCCCTGCGTTACCAGGTACGCCTGGACAAACGGGCTATGATGATATTTGTGTTAGTGGCTCTTGCAAAAAGAATGCATTCGGAGGAATACTACCTGCTACTTGCGGGCCTACCAGTCCTAATGATGATGCCGGTGTGTTGATTCAAAATTTCGCTCCTGGCAATCGTTATGATTACAATGAGGGGACGACTTATACTGGTTCTGCTACTTTTGCATCAGGAAGTACAGAAGTGCCTGCTGATGGAATAATTCCTAACTTTCCTAATCCAGCTACTGCGACCGACTATTCATTTAGAGTATTTCAAGACGGTTGTCACTCTGACTTTACTGTAAATTTAGAACCAAAATATTGCTGCGTTATTCCAACAGGAGGCTTGTTGGCTGCAACTCCAGCTACCTGCGATGGAACTACCGCTAATAGCGATGCTCAAATTGTAATAACCGGCGTTTCAGGCGGAACCAAAACGGGCATCTCTTCTGGCAACACTTATACGGGACCTGATTTTGCTTCTGCAAATACCCTAACAGGAGGTGAATTTACCTTTACTGGTTTGAGTAATCCATTGGTCGCTCAAACCTATACGGTACGTGTTTATAAAGATGCGACCTGCTTTGTAGATTTTCAAACTGCCTTATTTAATGAAACTTGTATCGTACCATGTACACAGCCCAATGGCGTTACGCTAACTTCTACAATGGCAACTTGTGCTGGTACAACTAAAAATACAGATGCCATCATTCAAGTTACCAATGTCAATGGCGGTGACCGAGTGGGTATGTCTCCAAGTATTACCTACTCAGGCCCTGATTATGATACTGCATTAGACCTTGTCAACGGAAGTTATACATTTTCAGGGATTGATACGCCAGACGGAACACAGATTTATACCGTCAGAGTTTTCAATACTAGCGACGGTTGTTATATCGATGAAACCATCGAAATCGAAGATCCAGAATGTGGACCTTGCAAACATCCATCTGCTTTTGTAATAAGTGTTGGTGAAAATGTCGGCGAAGGTGATGGTACCAATAATCAAACTTCCTATGAGAGTTGCCAAACTCCTGGGTTTATAGATATTGAATTAACCAAAACAGCGAGCTCTGGTACAGCAACAACCTATGTTTCTAATGGAACGCCATTTGATTGGACGATTTCCATCGAAAATAAAGGAAACATAACTGCAACAGACGTGAACGTGATTGACCTTATTCCTGCGGGTTTAAGTGTAACGGCAAATAACCCATCCAAAGGAACATTCTACGGTGGTTCAGGATGGGAAGTAGGTGATTTAGCGGCAAACGAAACCGCTACCTTAACGATTTCAACAATGGCACTTTTGAATGGTACTTACACCAATTGTGCTTATGTAAATTCAGCATTACCAGAAAACGATCCAGACTCTTCACCTAATAATACAGAAGCAGGAAATGAAGATGATGACGATTGTGCAGAAATCACAATTACTGGAAATAATACGCCTTCTATCGAGCAGAGCTTTAGTCCAATGTTGACCAGTACAGAAGAACCTACTCGTCTAACAATTAAAATTAGAAATAATCATACTGAGCCGATTACAACAACAACCGACTTGGTTGATCCTTTTCCAAGTAGTCCAGGACAAATGTCAATTGCTCCAACGCCTAATTTATATGTATCAGCAGGAATTACACCTGGAGGTTCTGGAATTATCGCGAATCCTAACGGAACTGAGTTAACGATTCCAGCTGGGACAGTTTTACAACCCGGTCTAAACGAAATTACGGTTGACCTGATAGCTCCAGTTTTAGGGGATTATATGGTAGGCATAGATGTTGATGAATTGATGACCAATATTGGTGGCAATTACTTACCATCAGAGGCGATGATCAAAGCAAATCCAGCTTTTGAGATGGCACCAGTCGTAACCGTTAGAATGGAACCAGAAATCATCATCATTGGTCAGACAACCAATATGGTTATTACAATTCAAAATATGAACGGCACTCCAATGTCACTCAATCAAAATTTTGAAAACGAATTTCCAACTGGCTTAATTATAGATGGCCCAATTACGAGCACTGGGCCTACACCATTTTTACAAAATAATGATACGGGAATAAACATACCAGCAGGTACAGTCATTGACCCAAATTCGACTTATACTGTTTCTATTCCTTTTACAATAAATACTCCTGGTACTTATTCCAATACGGTAAATATGAATCAGGTTTTGACAACTGTAGGTTCAAACAATTACAATGGAAATGAGGATGTTGCAGAAGCAACAGTAAGGGCGGTAATTTGTCCTGAACTTACTTTAGTTCAAGCGCAAGAGTCAGGCACTACAATCACAACTATGTGTTCAGGCGAAAGCGTTGATTTAAAAATAACGCACTCAAGCCAACCTGGTAATATTGCAATTTATAGTAGCTCTAATGCAAGTCTTACTGCAACAGAACTTTATGATTTTACCAATCATGCTGCAAATGGTATTTCAGTGGTCAACGCCAATGTTTCACCTGATGTAAGTGCAACAATGACGGTCGAAAGTAATCTGTCACCAACCGACACGATTACCTATTATGTGATTTTGGCGGAAGGGCATAATCTAATTATTGCTCCAGTTTGTCTTCCTTTCCAATCCGCTACAATTAATGTGAATCCTCCAACTCCAACTGCTGCTTTGATTAGCGGACCAGTGGATGTTTGTAGTGAGGATAGCCGTTTTGTAACTGGAACTGAAAACGTTGTTAACCTTACTTCATACATCAGTACAGGAGATGTTTCGGGTGTATGGACTTCCAATGCGCCAGGAGGTGCTCTTGTTGGAAATGTTTTCACTGCCACTCGAGCAATGGAGGGCAATACCTACACTTTCACTTATACCTTAGCTGGCAACATGCCAGGTAGCGGCACTTCATGTGATGACAATGTTTACATGATTGACATAAACGTTGTTGACTGTTATGCTTCCTTAGGTGATAAAGTCTGGGAAGACAAAGATGGAAATGGAATCCAAGATGAAAATACCAGTGTAGAAGGTGTTGCAGTAACTTTATACGCTTGCGAAAGCGGCGTAAAAGGCGCTCCAATCGAAACTTTATATACTGATGCAAATGGAAACTATTTATTCACAGAGTTACTTCCGGGTGAATATTGTGTGAAGTTTGACTTATCAACTTCTACACATCCGTCTGTTGATGATTTTAAATTTACAGCGCAAAACTCAACGGTTTCTGGTTCAGATGATACCAATACCAGTGATGCTAATCCAACTGACGGTTGCACCGAAAGCTATAGCCTTTCAGCAGGTGACGAAGAATTAGACGTTGATGCAGGCGTTTATATACCAGCAAAATTGGGTGACCTCGTTTGGGAAGACATCAACTACAATGGAGTACAAGATGCAAACGAGCCAGGTATTGAAGATGTAACGGTTACCCTTACGGGAACCAATGGGTTAGGCGAGCCAGTTGGTCCAATTGCTTTGCAAACAACCAATGTTGGAATGTACATGTTCGGTGATTTGAAACCGGGAGAGTATGTCGTGACTTTCGAACAACCAAATGGATATGTACAAACGCCAACCGATGATCCAAATACAAATGG
>CALHBQ010000066.1 GCA_937930815.1 uncultured Saprospiraceae bacterium
CGACTGGTTGGTTTGGATTGACTTGTAAGTATACAAGTTCTCGATCTGATATGTTCTTCTTTGATGATATTTCGGCTCGAACGATAATGCCCGATGTAGAGGCACCGATTTTGGTCAGCGCAACTCCACTTGACGAAACAACTTTGACCGTTCAGTTTTCTGAAAAAATTGAGGCGACTTCCGCCGAAAACGTTTTAAATTACGATGTTTCTCCTTCTGTTGGAAATCCAGTCTCGGCAACTTTAATTGATGTGAATCAGGTAGAATTGGTTTTTGCAACTCCTTTTGTTAGTGGAGAAAATCATAAACTTTCTACCGAAAATATCACAGATGAAGCAGGTAATATTTCAATAGTTCAAACAACCAATTTTGTTTTCACAAAAATAGAAACAGCCGAGCCTTACGATTTATTGATCACCGAAATTATGGCTGACCCAGAGCCTGCCATCGGATTGCCAGATGCTGAGTGGATTGAAATTTTCAATAAAAGTAATAAAATGATTGAGTTAGAAGGGATGGTTTTTGAAGATGGAAATGGGGAACAAGTACTTCCTGCAATTTCATTATTACCAAACGAATATGCGATTATTTGTGATGATAGTGAAGTTGCCAATTTTCAAACTTTTGGAAAAGTAGTGGAAGTAGATAAATTTCCTGTACTAACCAATAATGGGGAATTACTTTCTATTAAAAATATATTTGGAGAAATAATTCATGCTGTTGATTATTCAGACAGTTGGTACATGGATACGGGCAAAAAAGATGGTGGTTGGACGCTCGAACTCATCAACCCTCAAACCCCATGTTTGGGTGCCGAAAATTGGATTGCTTCCAATAATCTCAATGGTGGAACACCTGGAAGAGAAAACTCCGTTTTGCGAAATATCTCGGACGAAACCTTTCCAGATTTATTAACAGCATTTCCAGAATCGGATAGCGAGTTGTTATTGACTTTTTCAGAAGGACTTGTTTTCGCAACGGCTTCGGATGTGTCGAATTATTCGATTTCGCCATTGCTTTCTGTATCGGCTGCTGAACCATTGCCACCACTTTATGATCAAGTAAAATTGCGACTTTCTCAACCAATGGAGGATGGAAATATTTATAAAATTAAAATCGAAAATAGGGTGGCAGACTGTGCCGGCAATACCATTGGCATGAAAAACGAAATGGAATTTGCACTACCCGCTGATCTCGAATCAGGTGATTTGGTTATCAACGAAATCCTTTTTAATCCACAGACTGAAGGCTTTGATTTTTTAGAAGTTTATAATTTGAGTGGAAAAGTATTGGATTTATCTGATTTGTTGATTGGTCGCGTTATCAATGGTAATACCCAGGTTTTTGGTATTGAAAATCCTTACTTATTATTTCCAGGAGCAATTGCTGCTTTTACGGAAGATCGAACAGATATTTTGGCTCGATACAATGTTCCCAATCCAGCAGCTTTGATAGAAAATCAGCTTCCTACCATGCCAGATGATGAGGGTAATGTAAAGTTGTATATCCCCGGGCCAATTAATCCCATCATTATTGATGATTTGAATTACGATAGAGACTGGCATCATCCATTGTTAAAAGTAGAAGAGGGCGTTTCGCTCGAAAGAATTGACCCATCAGCGGAGACTGACAATGCCAATAATTGGCAATCTGCGGCAGCTTCAGTTGGTTTTGCAACTCCTACTGGTATGAATTCGCAATTCAAAAATTCGAATATAGGAGAGGGTATCATTACGCTTGAGCCATCCTCTTTTTCACCGAATGACGATGGTATAGATGACTTTTTACAAATAAATTACTCACTCGAACAATCAGGGTATTTAGCAAATGTTACGATTTTTGATGCAGCAGGAAGGCCAGTAAAATCGCTTTCTCAGAACGAATTGCTTGGAACAACGGGTTTTTTACGTTGGGATGGCGACACAGATGATGCTAGTTATGCTAAAACCGGAATTTATATCGTTTACATACAGATTTTTGCAGCGGACGGTACAGTTCAGGAATTTAAAGAACCTTGTGTGCTGTCGCGGCAAGTAAAGTGAGTGAGTTTCGAGGTGCAAGAGGTGCGAAGTGACATGTCAAAAAATGGGTATTTGGAGAGTATCAAATGATTTTTGAATTTCCAGCAACTCGCAACCCGAGCAGAAACACAAAAACCATTTCAAAACGAAAACACTATTTATGAAATTCAGCTTAATTGCTTTTTTCTCTTTTACAGTTGGGAATATTGGATGTAATTATACCAATGTAACGTCACAATCACCACTTGATGCCTCAACAAATGTGACGAATATTATCCCTAAAGATTTTACAGATTATTGGTATGCAGGCGCTGCGGAAGTAAACGCCTATGATTTAGAACAATCTCGTTACGGCGAAATTCGAAAAGGAGATGCAGTCATGGTTTTTGTGACAGAGGACTTTTCTAAATCCAAACAAGTGAAATTGGATTACCCTCAAAAAGCAGCATTGGATGCAGTTTCCGTTTTGAAATTAAATCAGATGAAACGATTCCATACTGGGATTTATGACTACTCAATTATGCTTTCGGCATTTACGCCAGTCGATATTAGGAGTTATCCACATTCTTTCAAAACAACTTTTTCTTCTCAAGATTGGTGCGGGCAGGTGTTTTCTCAATTAAACTTGGAAAAGGCGGGTGCATATCAGTATCAAGGTATGTCTTATTTTGAGTCAGAAGGAGATCAATCCGAATCCATAAGGTGTACAATGCTTGAAGATGAAATTTGGAATCGCCTTAGAATTGATCCACAAAGTGTCCCTGTTGGAGATGTTTTATTGATTCCGTCCATGAGCTTTGCGCGATTGCAACACAAGGGGATTGATGCTTCAAGTGCTCGTATTGCCTTTAAAAATGAAACTGAATCTACATCAGAGTTGCAAATCGACTATATACATTTTGAACGTTCGGTTTCGATTACTTTCGAAAATTCTTTCCCTTTTAAAATTTTGGCTTGGGTAGAGCAAAACGGCAACGAACCACCCACAAAAGCAACGTTGAGAAAGACCATCAAAAGTCCATATTGGGGTAAGAACTCTAATGAATTTGCGGTATTGCGTGATAGCCTTGGGCTAAAGTTTTAGCATTAAACATGAGTCGTCAGTCATGGCAGACACGTCCCGAATTTTTATATTAAAGTCGCCCCGCAGGGGAGATATCTTTGTAGAAATGAGTTTGAAAATTGTTTTCCGCTCCGTAGGAGTGGTATCTAAAATTTTGGATAGAAGATGCCGCTCCTACGGAGCGGAAAAAACATTCTCTAAATGTTGTTTCTACAAAGATATTGCACCTACGGAGCAATAGGTTTCAAAGTTCGGGACGGGTTTATTGTGGCTGATGATTCTTGCCTGAACTAGGGATTTAACCTACTCCTTCCACTCCAAAGTATTAATCAATTCCATGATGTCCGTTTTCATAAAATCGTACATTGGAGCCAATGAATCGGGTTTGGCTTGTGTATTAAAATACAAAGCCCCTCTCATGAAATGCTTTTTTCCATCTGTTAGGAAAAATTGAAAAGGGGACGCGACAGGGCCTTCAATATCAAAGGCGTATCCAAAAGTTCCATCTGGTTTTTCGATAGGTAATTCGTCAATGTAACTTGCTTTCAAGTTGTGTTTTCCGACGAGCTGAAAAGCATCGCTTCTCATTTCATCCAATGTGTTTATTTTTTTGTCTAAAGGCACGTAACTACAATGAATTTTTCCATTGACTTGTGGCACATTTATATCAAACCAACAAGAGTGGGGCGCTTGCCCTTCAAAATAGTATTCATCTTGCTGAATATTGGCGTATTTTGGATAGTTGAAAGTAAATTCACAAAAATTACCCGAAAATTTTTGATAGGCTTTTTCTGGAAGTTCGACTTTAGGGAAAGCTCTTGGCTTAGGGGTGAGTACTGCAGGGTCACCACAACTCAAAATGATTACTGAAAATAAGGCTATTAATACGAGATTGAACTTCATTTTTATTTAATTACATTGTTTACAACGAGTAAATCTAACGGCAAAGAAAATTAAAAATTTTAGGAAAAGTGGTTAGAAAAAGGATAATACGTATCTTGCTTTTTTTTATAATCGGTGTTTTAAATAAATGAGCAAATTACACATTCGAATCTGGAACAAATTCCGCTATTTCATGCGTGAATTATGGTACTTTTTAACAAGTACTTATTTTCTTAAAAATTTCGCTAAAATCGTTGGTATAGGTGTTTTATTATTCCTGTTGTTGACATGGTGGCTGAGTTGCTATACGCGTCATGGTGACGCCGTAAAGGTTGGAAATTACGTTGGTCAAAACATCGTAGAGGTAGAGAAAAATTTAAAAAAGGAGGGTTTTCGATATGTCATCACAGATTCCACTTTTTTATTGGAAAAGAAACCTGGAGTTGTTATCAAACAAACGCCTAAACCAAATGCA
>CALHBQ010000067.1 GCA_937930815.1 uncultured Saprospiraceae bacterium
GCAACGTACTCAGATAGCAGGTAAATGAAAAGCGGATTCTTTCCGAAAACCTCGAAAAATTTGAAATCAAAAGGGTGCTCTTTTAAGTCGATAAGAAAGATGAGTATGCCCAAAATCATTAAATCCAAACCAATGGTAAGAGCAACAAATGAGCTCGTCCACAATTTTTTATTAATAGGGAAAAGGTGATGCCAGAAATAAGCAAAGGTCGCCATGGCTGCTCCAATCATCAAAAGATAGGCTACTTTTTCAAAACCTGTTTTTTGGTTTTTAATGATAAAAACACCTGCCAGATATCCACCAATTACATTGACAATCGCTGGAAAGGTACTGAGTAATCCCTCGGGGTCAAATGGAATGCCATCGCCTCCATATAGGTGGCTTTCGCCGAAAAGGAAAAGGTCGAGTGTGCGCACAGCATTGTTTTCCAAAGTGTAATCACCGAAGCCCCAAATCGTTGCCCAATAACCCAATAACAAGCCGATGGAGGCATAAATCAAATTCCTTTTTGAAAGATAAAAAATCATCACTGCGGCCAAAAAATAGCAAATTGCGATTCGTTGTAAAACGCCCCAAATACGCGTTTCGCTAATCGGGAAAGCGGTCAATTCTCCAGCATCATTCCATTTCATAAATGGCAACCAATACATCGTGTAGCCGAGTAGGAAAATCAGTAACGTTCGCCAAATCAATTTCTTCCAAGGAATAGAATTAGAGGTCTTTCCATATCGCTGCATGACGAATGCAAACGAGGTTCCTACTGCAAATAGAAAAGAAGGAAAAACCAAATCTGTTGGAGTGAAGCCATGCCAATCGGCATGAAGCAAAGGAGCAAAAACTGAAGACCAAGTACCAGGAGTATTGACGATGATCATCAGGCAAATCGTCATCCCGCGAAAGATGTCAAGCGCTTTATACCTTTTCATTATTTTTCGTTTTGTCTAATGACAAGGTATGATTTTATTCCAAATTTATAGGCTTCTTCTATGAAACAGAAGCCAATTCTTTTACAGAAACATGCTTGCAAAGCAACTCGAACAATTCATCTGGATTGAATGGCTTTCCGATGTGACCATCCATTAGATTTTTGTTTATCTGACTATTGGTCGAGCTAAAAGTAGAAGCGGACATGGAATAGATTGGAAGGTCGCCGTTTGGCAGTTTTCGGATGAGTTTGGTCGCTTCGTAACCATCCATATTTGGCATTTGGATGTCCATTAAGACAACATCAAAATGATTTATTTCAAATGATTCTACTGCTTTTTGGCCATCCTCAGCAATGGTCAATTCTATCTTCCATTTTTTGAGTAGACGTTGAGCAACCATTTGGTTGACTTTGTTGTCTTCTGCCAAAAGAATCTTCATGCCAGCAAGCGTATTTGACTTGCTCTTTTGTATTAATTGAACGGGGGTGTTTATTTCTTTTTCCGAAATTGGGAAATCAACTTCAAAGAAAAAGTTACTTCCTTTTTCAACTTCACTTTGGAGTTGAAGTTCGCCTCCGTGTAGCTCAATTATTTCTTTTGCGATATTAAGACCAAGGCCGGTTCCACCATAGAGTCTTGTGGTTTCGTTTCCTGCCTGTTGGTATTTATCAAAGATAGTTTTTTGGTTTTCTTCAGATATCCCAATACCCGTATCAATCACTTCAAATCTAATTCTTGCTTTGCCATTACTTTCGCTAACGTTTGAAATTTTTAAAGAAACGTCACCTTCTTTTGTAAATTTGATAGCGTTGTTGATCAAGTTGGTAATGACTTGATTGAGTCGAAGTGTATCACCAATCACTTGATTTTTTAAACCATTTAATTGTAGATCCAATTTCAAATTAATATTAGAATTTTTATTCGCCGTTTTGAAAATGGCGAATAACTTTTGAAAGTGATTTTTGATATCAAAATCTTTTTGTTCTAATGAAATTTTACCTGAATCAATTTTTGCTAAATCCAAAATATCATTAATCAAATAGAGCAAATTGTTTGCAGAGAATTTTAGAATTTCAAGATTTTCTTTTTGATGTGGATGTGGGTTTTCATCTGCAAGAATATTGGCCATCCCAATCACTCCATTCATTGGAGTTCTTATCTCGTGACTCATCGTGGCCAAGAATTCTGATTTGGCTTGAGCGAGTCTTTCTGCGCCATCCTTTGCGGTTTCTAAAGCTTTGTTTCTTCTAAGGACTAATTTGTATGCATAGACCAATATTGCAATCAACAAACAAAGAAGTAGCCCTACTAAATATGAAAGATAAGACATCTTTTCCTTTGCTGCTTTTTCGTTTTTCAAAGCTGCAATTTCAATCTCTTTTTCTTTAGTTTCAAATTGGGTTTTGAGTTTTAAAATTTTGCTTTGATTGGAGTCATTGTAGGTTTTCTCTTTTGATTGCGTATGCTTTACGTAGAAATTATATCCTTCTTTATAATGTCCAAATTGATAACATTTGTCCGCCATCAATTGATACAATGCGATTTTATAATTTTCAAAATCAGTAGAAGCTATTAATTTATCTGCCTCTACCATGTATTTTAATCCGATACCATTGTTTTGCGTTCCGATTTCTGCAATCCCAAGCGAACCCAAGGCATAGGCCATTTCAGATACATTTTCTATTTTTTTATAATGGCTATATGCTTTGTTTAGATAAGGTTTTGCTTTTTGGTAATTTTCTAAATTCAAGAAAAAATCTCCTAATAGCGCATTTGAATAAGCAATTTTATCTTCCTTTCCAGACTTCTCTGAGTACTCAAGAGATTTAATAAAATGATATTCTGCTTCTTTGTTATTGTCTTGTTTTACGAGAATGAGAGCGAGATTAATATGAAGAATATAGAGGTGTGCAGATTCATTATGTTTATTAGAAATTTCTATTCCTTTTTTGAAATATTCAATTGCCTTATCCGCGTCTTCCGTATTTCCATAAAAGGAGCCAATAGTGTTACAGATATGAACTTTCTGTTTGATGAAACCAGGATGGTCTTCTATATATTTTTGTGCAGTCAATGCTGATTTGAGCGACAATTCAAGTTCACCTAAATAATTCTGATATTTGCTTTCTTTCAAATAAGCTTCTGTTATCAGGAAAGTATCGTTGATTGCTTTAGCAACATTGATTCCTTCTTCAATAAAACTAAATGCTTCTTTTGCCTTTCCATTTTTTATGAAAATTTCTCCGATAAATAAGTTGACTTCAACGACTGATGAATAGGCTTCAGCTTCTTTGTAAAGCGCTAGTGCCTGAGTGGACAATTGTTGTGCTTGATCTTTTTTCTTGAGATTTAGATAGGCTTGCGCTTTTAAGAAAATTAAATCTGCCTTTTCTTTTTTGGGCTGATCCTCAGTTCCACTATCTAAGAGAAAGGAAGCTATCTCAAGCGATTTTTTAGGATTGGATTCGACTACTTTTTTTGCCAATTCAATATCAGCTGAAATGTAGGTTGGATCCAAGGTTTCATTGGAGGCATTTAATTTTCCAACGAAAAAAGGCATACAGATGATTACCCATATTAAGATCCAAGAAGTATTTATTTTTCTCACGGCCTCTAATTTTTGAAGTTCGTTCAAGTCGAATTATGGCTAAAAGACGAGCCATAAATTGAAATTATAATAGAGGGGGAGAGAGGGTTTAGACTTATAATTTACTACAATTTTCTTGCCTATTACTTGAGTTTTATCAATTTGAGGAGAGATTCTGCGCTTCGACGATATTCTTTTTAGGAAAATGATTAGAAAGTAGCGCAAACAACTCATCAGGATTAAATGGTTTTCCGATGTGTCCATCTAGTAGATTTTTGTTTTCAATACCATAGCTTGAGCTAAAAGTCGATGCCGACATGGAATAAATTGGCAACTTACCATTTGGTAATTTACGGATGATTTTAGTCGCTTCAAAACCATCCATGTTTGGCATTTGGATATCCATTAAAATTAGGTCAAAATCATTTGTTTTAAACGATTCAACTGCAGCAACCCCGTCTTCTGCAATCGTAAGATTTACCTTCCATTTGTTTAGTAGTCTTTTGGCAACCATCTGATTGACCTTGTTATCTTCTGCCAGAAGAATTTTCATGCCGGCAAGGTCGGGTGTTTTTAATGCTATCTTAGATTGATTTAGCGATTGGGTTTTTGTTTTCGAAATTGGGAAATCAATTTCAAAGTAAAAATTACTTCCTTTTCCAATCTCACTTTGAAGTTTTAATTCACCTCCATGTAGTTCAATGATTTCTTTAGCGATATTGAGCCCAAGACCAGTTCCTCCGTAGAGTCTTGAGGTTTCGTTTTCTGCTTGTTGATATTTTTCAAAAATGGATTTTTGATTTTCTTTAGAAATTCCAATCCCTGTATCAATAATTTCAAATTTTATTTTTGCACGTTCAGGAGTATGATTGAGGTTACTGATTTTCAAACAAACAGATCCTTCGGAAGTGAATTTTATGGCATTGTTTATTAAATTGGTCACGACCTGATTGAGCCGAAGGGTATCACCAATTACTTGATGGTTTAAATCATCTAATTGAAGGTCTAATTTCAACTCTACCGCTGTCTTATCATTGGCTGTTTTAAAAATAGTAAACAGCTTTTGAAAATGATTTTGGAGGTCGAAATTCTTTTGTTCCAAAACAATTTTACCTGAATCAATTTTTGCTAAATCAAGAATATCGTTGATAAGATGAAGTAGATTATCTGCCGAAAATCTAAGTATTTCAAGGTTTTCTTTTTGGTCAGGTCTTGGATTTTCGTCTGCTAAGATATTAGCCATTCCTATGACGCCATTCATCGGAGTTCTTATCTCATGGCTCATCGTGGCGAGGAATTCCGTTTTGGCTTTGGCCAATTGTTCTGCCGCATCTTTTGCAATGTTAAGTGCTTTGTTTCTCTTTAAAATTAATTTGTAGGCATAGATTAAAATTCCAATTAACAAGCATAAAAGCAATCCCACCAAACAAGAGAGATAAAACATTTTGTCTCTTGCTATTTTTTCATTTTTTAAAGCCGCTATTTCTTTTTCTTTCTCTTTGGTTTCGAACTGAGTACTTAGCTCTAATATTTTGTTTTGGTTTCGCTCATTATGGATTTTTTCTTTTACCGCAATATGCTTTTCATAAAAATCAAATGCCTCTTTGAAAAAACCATTTTCATAGCAACTATAGGCCATCAAGTCATAGAGTGCTATCTTGTAAGTTTCCATTTCCGTTGATGCGATTATCTCATCCGCTTCTTTCAAATGTTTGAGTCCAATTGAGTAGTTTTGACTGGCAAGTTCTGCTACTCCAAGAGAGCCTAAACTGTAAGCCATTTCTCCAATTTCATCACTTTTTTTATAGTGATCAATTGTTTTTTTTAGAAAAGGAATTGCTTTTGAATACTTTTTTTCAAGAAGATAAAAATCACCTAAATATGACTGAGCATTTATTATGCTGCTTTGAGTTCCTAATTCTAATGAAACCTCCAATCCTTTTTTATAGTGAAATTCTGCCTTTTCGGTCTTTTCGTTTTTATGATACGAGATGGCAATATTGGAGTGTATTTGAGATAAAAGGTCAAGATTTTTAGCTGCTGTCGCTGTTTCAATGCCTTTCAAATAATAACTTATTGCTTTGTCATCCTCATTATTGCTTTCGTAAATAATGCCAAGCGAATTGTAGATAATTATTCTTTGGTCTTGGATAGTATCAGAATTAATCGTCTCAGCTATATCCTTTGCTGCGATTGTTGTTTTCAAACTTGATTCAAAATCACCTAAGATATTATAGTATCTGCAAAATTTTAGATGTGCTTCTAATATCATAAATTGATCTTCAATTTCTGTTGCAACTTGTAGTGCCTTTTGTAGGTATGGTTGCGCCTTTTCTGCTCTTCCTGCATCAATTAATGTCTCACTAATGAATAGGTGTGTATTGATAATTGCTTTTTTATCATTTAACGCTTTGTATAATTCTAAAGCCTCCTCACTAGTATTGACGGCTAATTGTTTTTTTTCTAACTTGAAATAAGTCCGAGCTTTGAGGAAAAGTAAATCTGCATGGTGAGCAGCTGAGTTTTTGGCATCTTTCGTAGATAAAAGTTGCTCAACCATTTTAAGTGATTGCTCCGGCTCTGATTCCAACAGTTTCAACGCTGATTTGTAATCAGGAGATAGGTAGGTATTGTCAATCTTTTTTGATTGACTGTATAGGTTTCCGGACGAAACCAGAAGGCAAAAAATTGCCAGCTTAATATAATGATATGTCTTTATTGGTGACAAATGCGTTTTAATGTTTTACAACTTAAATATTTACAGTAAAGCGAATTCTTAGATGGTGAGTGTAACATCATAACTGCAATTTTCTTGCCTATTCTAAAGAAAATAGTTGAATGCAAATAGTGTCTAAATTCTTGCTAGTTGTTTGTGTGGTGCATGTTTTTTAAGAAGATCAAATAACTCCGTAGGATTGAAAGGTTTGCCGATGTGGCCGTCCATTAATTCTTTGTTTTCTTTGCTTGTATTGGTACTAAATGTGGAAGCAGTCATCGAGTAGATTGGCAAGTTGCCGTTGGATAGCTTTCTGATTCGTTTAGTTGCTTCAAAACCATCCATTTTTGGCATTTGGATATCCATTAAAATTAAATCAAAATCATTGGCTTTAAAGGTTTCGATTGCCTCAAATCCATTTTCTGCAATGATGAGGTCAATGCCCCATTTTGAAAGCAATCTTTTAGCCACCATTTGGTTGACCTTATTGTCTTCTGCCAGTAGGATTTTCATCCCATTTAGATCTGATGTTTTGGCATTTTGATTTTTTGCAACCTGCGTATTAATAAGTTCTTCTGAAAGTAGGAAGTCGATTTCAAAGAAAAAATTACTGCCTTTTCCTATCTCACTTTGGAGTTGAAGTTCACCTCCATGCAAATCAATTATTTCTTTGGCGATATTGAGGCCAAGACCCGTTCCGCCATATAAGCGGGAGGTTTCGTTTTCTGCTTGCTGGTATTTTTCAAAAATAGATTTTTGGTTTTCTTTAGAAATTCCAATTCCTGTATCAATAATTTCAAACTTAATTTTGGCTTTATCTTTAGTTTGATTTACTGTTGTTATTTTTAGTGAAACAGAGCCCTCTTTTGTGAATTTCAAGGCATTATTAACCAAATTGGTCACCACTTGATTGAGGCGCATGGTATCTCCGAGTACTTGTTTTTCTAAACCATTCAATTGGAAGTCTAAATTCATTTTTACAGCAGATTTTTTATTTGCTGTTTTGAAAATGGAGAATAGTTTTTGAAAGTGATTTTTTAAATCAAATGATTGTTTCTCCAACTCAATTTTACCCGAATCCATTTTCGCCAAATCAAGAATGTCATTGATAAGGTTGAGTAAATTGTCTGCTGAAAATTTGAGGATATCAAGGTTTTCTTTTTGATCTGTCCTTGGATTTTCATCTACTAAAATATTCGCCATACCGATGACTCCATTCATTGGTGTTCTGATTTCGTGGCTCATGGTGGCGAGAAATTCAGTTTTAGATTTGGCCAATAGTTCTGCTTTTTGCTTTGCTTTTTTTAGTTCAATGTTGTTTTCTTTGAGTCGTGATTTTTGATTCCAAAGGATGTAGGCAAATAATCCAACCGCAGCGAGGAAAAGCAAAAGAAGAAAACCAATCAATCCTTGATTGATATTTTTATTTTTTAAAGTCGTAATCTCTTGCTCTTTTTCTTTGGTTTCAAATTTTGTTTGGAGTTGTAACAGTTGATCCTGGCTTTCTTTATCATAAATCTTTTTATCGATCTCTTCCTTCAATTTTTGATATTTGTAAGCTCTTTTATGGAAATTGGCATCGTTACAATCCTTTGCCATAAGCCCAAGAATTTCGCTGTTGTCCCGTTTGTTTGAGTTGCTTGGAATAAGGCTTTCCACCTTGTCAAATAATCTCAACGCATTGTTGGTTTTTCCCAATCTTAATTCTGAAATACCAAAAAGTGCAGTTGCAAAACCTTCGTACCCAAACGATTTATTTTGAACAAAATATTGGAGACAATCACTTAAATGAACTTGTGCTTGCTCCATTGATTTATTCAATTTTATTAAATGGTCACCTATCAATAGGTTAGCAAAAGCAATAGAAGTTGGATTTTTTGAAAGCTTTGCAAATTCAAGCGATTCATAAAAATACATGCCAGCAATTTCCAAGCTGTCTTGCTCGTTGTGTAAAATTCCAACGTTGAGCGAGAGTATCGAAATTCTGTGGTAATTTTTGTTTTCTTTGGAAAGGTCGATGGCTTTTTGATAATATTTAAGTGCCTGTTCGACATCTTTATTATTAGAATGAATATTCCCAATCAGGTTATAAATCTCAACTTTTTGATTGTAATCGACCTCGAAAATTTTCATCAATTCCAAAACTTCAAATGCTTTTTCTAAAGCAATGGAATTATTTGAAAGGTCATAATTGGCTCCAATAATTTTTATTTTTGACTTTATAATGTAAGCTGTGTCCAGTTGAGAAATTGCCTCCTCAAGTGCATTTTGAAATAGCGTAAAAGTGCGTTCCTCCTCTCCAATCCTGATTAGGAATTCTCCTTGCCACAGCATCGTATTTATTGCTTCCCTGTGGGAATCGGAACTTTGATAAGCTTCAACGGCTTTTTGGCAATGCTCATCCAACTTATCAAATTGACCTAAGATTTTATAAGTTTTACTTTTTTGAAGGTAGATATCACCCATTGTCTTTGGTGATTCCTTTGAGGCAGGACTTTTTTCTAATTTTGATAATATTTCAAGTGCTTTTTCTGGGTTTTCCTGCAATAGATTTTTTGCAGATTCAAGTGTTTCTGTATTAGAAAACATAGGGATAGTAACCAACAATTGTACAGCTACTAAAAGAAAGAAAACCCAATGTTTTTCCGAAAAAAGATTCATTGCTACAGATTTAGCCTATTTGCGGAGAGTATTCTTTTTTTATTAATAGGCTTATCTTTTTAGCAATTGCAACTTTCTTGCCTCAAATAGTATTTATTTGTCAATTTTGGTTGATTTCGTGACATGGTATTTATAGTCTCTGTTTTTTTGTTTTGAAAACGGTTCTTTTCATACTATTTTCACACAAAAAAATATCATGAACCAACAATCAAGACGTGCCGCTTTAAAAAACCTCACTTTGGCCTTTGGCGCTATGGCTTTTACCCCTTCCGCTTTCGCGAAAACGGAGGATGGAACCCCCATCTTATTGCCAGATGAACGAAAGAAACGACCTTTGGCGAAAGCCGTTACAGCTATCACTTTGGGAGCAGGAAATAGAGGGAATGTCTACGGAAATTACGCATCTAAATACCCAGATGAACTCAATATTGTTGGAGTAGCAGAGCCAATCAAAATACGAAAGAAACGATACATCAAACAGCATGACATAAAGAAAAAGCACAGTTTCAAAACATGGGAAGATGTATTTAAAATACCCAAGTTTGCCGATGCTATCATCATCACCACACCCGATGATTTGCACTATGGCCCCTGTATGAAAGCCCTCGAAATGGGCTACGATGTTTTGCTCGAAAAACCTATTTCTCCTTCTGAAAGAGAATGTCGTGACATTTTGGAATTATCTGAAAAAACAGGTCGAATCGTTGCTGTATGTCATGTGTTACGCTATGCTCCTTATTTTATAAAATTGAGAGAAATCATACAATCAGGTGTTTTGGGGAAAGTGGTGAGTATGCAGCATTTCGAACCAATTGAGGCGATCCATATGGCGCATTCGTTTGTACGTGGAAACTGGCATAATTCAGTTCAAACTGCTCCAATTATTTTGGCAAAGTCTTGTCATGATTTAGATATTATGAAATGGATGTTGGAAAAGAGTTGCCAGCAAATTCATGCTTTTGGTTCGGTTTCGTGGTTCAATAGTGACAATGACCCAAAAGGCAGCACGCCTCGTTGTATGGATGGCTGTGCGGTGGAATCCACCTGTCCGTACTCTGCGATGAAAATCTATTATCGCGACCGACAACGGACCTATGTTTTTGACCTTCCAAAAGATAAGGCAAAGCACGGCGACGCCATTTTAGAATATTTGAAAACGACCAATTACGGCCGCTGTGTTTATAAAATGGAAAACGACCAACCCGATCATTACACCTGTAATATGCTTTTCGAAGATGATGTAACTGCCACTTTCAATATGGAGGCATTTACTTCTTATCACGGTCGCCGAACGCGCATCATGGGCAGCCACGGAGACATCGTAGGCGACATGAGTAAATTCGAACACACAGACTTCTTAACTGGCGAAAAAACGGTTTGGGAACAAAAAACCGATGGCCACGGTGGTGGTGATTGGAATTTGGTTTCGGATTGGATTCAAGCTGTTTCTCAGCAAGACAAGTCCTTGTTGACATCGACAATTGGTGCTTCGATTGAAAGTCATGTGATGGGTTTTGCTGCGGAGACTTCGAGGAAAGAGGGGAGGGTTGTTGAAGTGAAGGTTTGATAAAGTATAATTAATCAATCTTGCGATCTATTTGAATAATGATAAAATGAATAAATTTGAAATGATTAAATAGACTCCATTTGCTTAAGATTTATGAAACGCTCGAGCAATAGCGTCCTATTTACTCATTTTAGTATTTTATCATTTATTCATTTCTACATGCTAAAACGCTGCTTATTTATTCATTGCAACTTGAGTTAATTCGTAGAAACATAATTGAATTTGCTCTATACCTGATGTTATTTGTTTCGAATAAGGAGAAAAGGGTGCTGGAGATGAATATTTAAGTAAATTTGAAACTTGCCTGACATCGGGCAGATTTATTCGGTTAAAAAATCATGAAAGAACAAATAAGCATTAACGGCAGAGAAATTGACAAATATGTGGAGTACATCAACTTCGGCCACCCATATTATCACATAAAACCAATGAGTGAGTTAAAGAGGTTAAGCCAATTTCCAAAACTAAAATCGCTCAACTTTTGCGACAGTTACATTGATGATATTGGTCTTGAATTTCTTGGCCAAATTCAAAACATTGAAATGTTAAGCCTTCAAGATACGCCTATCACAAATGATGGTTTGGC
>CALHBQ010000068.1 GCA_937930815.1 uncultured Saprospiraceae bacterium
TGTCCAATAATTGCGAGTAGATAAAACAGCATGCTTGAGATTGATAAGAACAATAAAAAGACAAGCACTCCTTTAAAATAAGGTTCCATTTTAGAAAGTAAGAATCTTCCTTCATTCACTTTTCCATATTCCAATTTTAAAAAATCGAAATCACCGATTCTCTTTTTAGCAATGAGAAAACATTCCTCCTCACTTAAGGATTGTGTTTTCAATTGGTCTATTTCATCCAACAGATGACTTTCTAATTCAAGAATATTATCATTGGTCATTGCACCACTTTTTGAAAGTGCAATTTTCCATGAATCTATCTTTTGGTTCAGGTTAAATTTGGTTCTATCTTCCATAATTTTGAAATTATTTGATTAACAATTAGCCAGTTTTCTTTTTCTAATTTGAGGAGTTCGATGCCAGGTTCAACAACCTTATAGTACTTTCTTTTTCTTCCGTTTTCCGAAACTTTCCAAAAGGACTCTATCAACCCTTTTTTCTCCATTTTGTGTAAAACAGGATAAATTGTTCCGTCGCCATATTCAATCTGCCCATTAGAAATTTTCTTCACACTTTGAATAATTTCATAACCATATGATTCTTTGGTGGAAAGAATCGAAAGTATGATAGGTATCGATGTTGCTCCAACTAACTCTTTAGAAAATTTTGCCATTTTATAAACTTTAATCAAACATACATAGAACTTCAATGTATTGCAAAATATTTTATGAATTTATTAATTTCAAACTTAACTTTAGACAAAAAAAATCTGTCAAATTTCGAGAATTTGACAGATTCATTTAGAAGAGAGTAACCTCTCTTCGTTTTTTTTAACCGAAATAAACCTGCCCAATAAAGTCAGGCGGGTTTCGGTTCTACTTTACCTTACAATCGTAACATCCCCTTTGAAAATTTCAACCTCTCCATCAATAAATTCAATCTCCGCAAAGAACACATAAACGCCGGTGGAGAGTCGTTTGCCTTTCCAACTTCCATCCCATCCTATTGAATTGTCATTTGGTTGAAAATTATTTTGAGCGTACATTAATGCGCCGTATCGGTCAAAAACTTTGAACTGCTTGATACTTGCGACACTGTTTGCTCCATAGATTCCTAACCTATCATTGACACCATCATTGTTTGGACTAAAGGCATCTGGAATAAAGACCTTATAAGTTTTTAAAACATTGATTAAAACTTTATCTGTAGCCGTACAAAAGGAAGTACTATCGGTTACAGTTACACTGATAGTTTGTGTTCCGATAGGCAAAAATTCAACCGTCAAACAATCAGCAGTTCTACAATCTAAATCAGTTGTTGACCACTCAATCGTTGCATTATCATTTTTGACAATCGCTTCCAAGACTACCTCGTCTCCCAATTCAATTGTCATATCGCTTGGCAACGAAACTTCAATCGGATCTGGTGGAATAATTTCAAAAGAAAACTCCCGCTCGCAGCCTAATTCATCTTTTACAATCAAATCATAAACGCCCGTAAATAGATTTGGAATCGAGACATCATTTGTAAAATCGACTCCGTCAACTGAGTACTCATAAGGTGCCATTCCACCTCCTACATTTGAAATTTGTACCACTCCTCCATCATCTGGATCGAGGCAGGTTAATTTATTACCTGTTGGTTCTGCCATCAATTCAGCTGGCTCTTCAAATTCGATAAAATCAATGGCTTCACAATTGGTTTCACTGGTAACGGTCACACTATAATTTCCAGTTGGCAATTCGATTATTTCTTTTGAAATATCTCCCGTACTCCATTTATAAGAAGTGGTCGTTCCACCTTGTGTGTTTGCAATTAATTTTCCGTTATCATCGCCATTACATTGTATCGGTTCTTGAACTCCGATATTTACCAAATATGGATCTTCTGGTTCTGAAATCGTAACAGTTGTGGTATCCTTACAACCATCTTGGTTCGTAACCGTAACCCGATAATCACCCGCTGCCAAATCCGTAACTGTTTCTGTATTTCCGCCATTTCCCCACTCAAAGGCATTGGGTCTTCCGTTGGTTGAAATGGTTCCAATGCCATCTGTCCAACCGAGACAGGTGACGCCTTTATCCTCCTCTCCTAATGCAATGAATTCGACAGGTTGATTAATTTCTATTGAAATTTCTGTGGTACAATCATTACCATCTTTCATTTCAATTGGATAGATCCCAGCACACAGCAAAGCTGCACCAGTTGTAAATGTTTGTCCTGTTGAAAAATTAAATTCGTAATCACCAACTCCTCCTTCTCCATGCACGTCAAATAATCCATCACAAACACCATAACAAGAAGCGTCGATTTTATTATCCACCACAATTTCAACCTGATCTGGCTCCACAACTGTTACCACGAAAGTGGTATCGAAATAAATATCTCGAACCGTAATTTCATAATCGGCAGATGGTAAATTATTGATATTAATCGTTTCGTTATCGTTGGTGATATCTCCGTTTCCATTTAGACCTGAGCCGTTCCAGTTATATTCATAAGGAGGTTCTCCGTTGAAAACACTGAAAATAATCGAGCCATTGGACTCGCCATTACAGACCACATCTCCACTGGTAAAACTTGGAAGTATCGGCGTTATGTATTCGATAAAAATGCAAGTTTCCAAATCACAAGTTCCATCGTTATCTGTCACTGTAACGCAATATTCTACACCACCTTCTAAATTGGTTGCTGTCCTTCGAGTCTGACCATCAGACCACAAAAAGCTAAAGTTGCCACTTCCTCCAGTTGCCAAAATATTGGCAGAACCCGTGAAAGAACCGATGTCTTGCGCTCTATCCAATTGTACAATTGACAATTGAATCGGATCCAAAACAGTCAAGTTC
>CALHBQ010000069.1 GCA_937930815.1 uncultured Saprospiraceae bacterium
TCTTTAGATTTCCAGCTTTTTTTGCGGGTCTCGCGTTCGTTCTCTTTAGAGATGATTTCTTCTACGTAAGTGTTCCACTCGCCGCAGGTATAGCACTTGCCCATCCACTTCGGCGAATTGGCGCCGCAGTTCGAACAAGTAAAGACTTTTTTAATTTTTGCCAAAAGATTTTATTTTATTTTCTGCTATTTAATCAAAATCGAGTATTTCAATGCTCGATTTTTTTATTTATGAAGATGTAGAAATGTTATTTTTTTTACGAAACATTTCGCAAATGTAAAAAATGTAGTACTTTTGTATCAGTTCATTTTTTACTTTTGCGATTTCATAGAAAACTATGAGTTTTATTTTGAAATATTTGTGACATATTATATTTTCGCAGTCCAAAAAATGTTCTCAAAATTATATATTCGCAACACTAAAAGAACAAATAACACGGAAACGTGTTTATAAGATATAAAGTAGATTGTTTTCATTTGGTTTTTTGGGGTTATACAGGGTGCTAGGATTCTTTCCTAAGTGCCCTGTTTTCATTTTAGGCTTATTTTTTCTTTAGTTTCTTCTTTTCTCTATCACATTGCTGTTTCGTTTAAGCTAATTTCCATTAGGTATAATGTCTCATTCTTTTTCGTATTTTAGGAACAGAAAAACAAACAAATGGGTCAATTCAATTGGACGGTATTGGGACAGCGGGGCAAGCAATACCGAGTAGGGATCTATCATGGAGATAAATCTGGCCATTTGTTGATTCATTGTAATTCTAAAGTGGTATTGGTCGATTTTTCTGTCAAAGAATCAAAGGACTATTCCTTCTTTATTGATGACGAATTTTTTGTTTTAGAAGTAGAAAAGAAAGACGGTCAATTTTTGTACGGTTTAGAATTAAACACATCTGCAGATACACCACTGAACAAAATCCGAAAGAAAAGAGATGTCAAGCATTTGGTAATGGTCGGACTAATAATCGCTTCAATTTTTGCAGTAGGTATTGGTTTCTTTTGGGGATACCCGAAATATCAATCCTTAAAATCCGAAACTGATAAAAAGGAAATTTTAGCAAAAAATGGAATTGAAACAACTGTTGAAGTTAGATATGATTCGACAATAGCTGGAATGAAATATTTTTTTGTTGGAAAAGGAAAGCCAATTTCAGGAAGTCCAATTTTTTCTAAAGAAAATAAACCCATTTTTCCACTTGAAAATGGAGAAACCTTTTTAGTTAAATACTCTAAAAATACCCCTGAATTACATCAAGTTTATTGGACACAATTACCTGATGAACAGTTGATTAAATATAAAAATAGAGTAGGAGTGATTCATAAAAAGGCGAATGGTGATTTTTCAGATTTGAAAGTTCAATGTCAAATTGAATTGGCTTTTAGAATTGATGAATTCAATGGATTGAAACAACTTTACTACCAAAATGAAAGTCCTGAATCCAATCCAATGTTCAATAAAAATACCTATCAAAAATTCATAAGGGACGAGCCTTTTAGGAAATTATCAGAAGAAAACTGTTGGCCTTAGTCTTCTTTGCCTTGCTTTGACTGCAATTTTTTACTTTTGCAGAAAGAACCTAAATACATACATATTGGAACATTTAGCACAGCACGTAGAGGCATTAATATTTGCGAGTAGTAGTCCGATCTCTTTTCAGGAGATTCTTGATTGTTTAGAGGCAACTTTTGATATGGAGTTTTCGGAAGAAGATCTCGAAAAAGCAATTGCAGAAATTGAGCAACGATATGAAGAACCAACGTTTTCTTTTGAGTTGTTAAAGATTGCTGGTGGATATAATTTTTTGACTAAATCTGCCTATTTTTCAACCATAGGGACTCACCTTAAACTGACGACTCGAAAACGTCTTTCCAAATCTGCTTTAGAAACGCTTTCATTGGTCGCTTATAAACAGCCGGTTACCAAAACCGAGATGGAAAACATAAGAGGGGTTGGTTGTGATTATGCACTTCAAAAACTTTTGGAAAAGGAATTGGTTGTTATAGCAGGAAGAAGTGATGGCCCTGGTCGTCCGTTGCTCTATGGGACGAGTGAAAAATTTATGGATTATTTTGGACTGAAAGCATTGGAAGATTTACCGAAACCAAAAGATTTCCAAATGCCTGATAATACGATTGGAGAACAAGCCCCGCTTGAAGAATCGGTTCCAACTGGTATTGAAGGTGCAGGGCAAGGAGATGCTGAAAAAGACGGAGAAGCTTCGGCAAATGAGGGAGAAGAAACAAAGAAACAATCTTTGCCTCCAATCGAAATGACAGCCGAAGAAATTGAGGCATCATTGGTGGAAGTTGTACCAAAAACAGAGGAAGAAATCCTTGCTGAATTAATAGAAAAACAACAAGCAGAAGGAGTCGAAGTAGCACCAGAAGAAGGAATAGCCGTAGGAGAAACAATAGAACTTTCTCCAGAGATAGAAGGAAAAAACGAAAAAGAATCAACTGTTTCTGAAACGGAAGAAAAATCAGAAGAGACGAAGGAAACAGTTTCAGAGGTAGAATCTACACCAGAAGTAATAGTCGAAGTCGCTCCAGAAACAGAGCCAATTTTAGAAGAAGTATTGAATGTAGTTCCTGAGGCTGAACAAACTGTAATAACAGAAATAGAGGCAGAAGTTATTTCTGAGATAGAAATAATAGAAGAGTCAATTGAAGAAATTCCACTGGTTGAACCAGCTTCAGAAGTAATAGCTGAAGTAGTTCCTGAAGCAGAAGAATCTGCGGCAGTAGAAGATATTCCAACACCCGAGGCAATAGCTGCGGAAACTCCAACTATAGAACCAATTTCAGAATCAATTGTGATTTCTGAAAATGAAAAATTCGAAGAAGAAGAATGAAAGAAACCAGTAAACCATTAGTCAACAGAGTCGCTCAAAGTGGATTGATCACTTTGAAGTTAGAAGAGTTTTTTCCACAAGAAGAAATTTGCTCTTTTGATTTGAAAGATTACTTGTTTCGAGAATTGATACTTCGCGAAAAGGATTTTAGAGCCGCTTTAGAAGCGCATGATTGGAATCAATATGAAGGTAAGAATTTAGCAATTTATTGCTCTGCCGACGCCATCATCCCGATGTGGGCGTATATGTTGGTAACGGTTTACGCAGAACCAATTGCCAAAACGGTTTTTCAAGGAAACCCAGAAAGATTAATTGAATTTGCTTTTTTAGAAAAGATTGGAGCAATTGATTTTTCAAACTATGAAGATAAACGAGTTATCGTAAAAGGATGTTCGGACAAACCAGTGCCAGCATTTGCCTATGCTGAGTTGACTAAAAAACTTCGACCTGTAGCCAAATCAATCATGTTTGGCGAACCATGTTCCACTGTTCCGATTTATAAAAAGAAAAAAGTAACTTAAGACGTTCAACTTCCAACCTTGACTTTTTTAAAAATAATACCCACTTTTCGCACACTTTGACAAATTTCTTTTTCCTACCTTTAGGTCAATAATTGCAACCGATTTTATCCAAAAATATAGAAGCAGCTTGAGTTGAACGTTTCAAGGGCTTCGTTAATTAAATCCCAGAGTTGTGTCCGAAGAATTCACGAAAATTAAAAAATCTTTGTCAAAAAGTGCCAAACTTGAGCATGAACTAAATCTGAAGCAACTTCAGATAACTCGCCTTTTGACGATTACCCAATCTA
>CALHBQ010000070.1 GCA_937930815.1 uncultured Saprospiraceae bacterium
AGGTGAAATTCCTTGCCTCGAATCACCACTTGAACTTGCTTTGTTCAACACACTGCTTTGCTATGTTCCTAAAGATCACTTTCCAGTAAGTTTCACAAAACATACCGATGATCGTGGGAGTTTTGTAGAAATTGTGAGAGCAGGAACCCCAGGACAGTTTTCGTTTTCGACCACTAAACCTGGCATAACGCGCGGGAATCACTACCATACTCGAAAAGCAGAACGTTTTTCTGTTATCAAAGGAAAAGCAAGAATTCAATTGAGAAAAGTAGATACTGATGAAGTGATTGACTACTTCGTCGACGGTGAAAATCCAGCTTATGTGGATATTCCAATTTGGCATGTTCACAATATTAAGAATGTAGGGGACACAGAATTGGTAACGCTTTTTTGGATAAACGAACCTTACGATCAAGCCAACCCAGATACCTATTTCGTAGAAGTATAAAAGATAAATGGAGAAATTTAAAGTACTAACAGTCATTGGAACCCGTCCTGAAATCATCAGACTTTCAAAAGTGATGAAGGCATTGGACCAATATGAGTCAATCGAACATATTCTTGTTCATACAGGGCAGAATTATGATTACGAACTCAACGAGGTTTTCTTTGAAGATTTAGAAATCAGAAAACCTGACCACTTTTTGAACGCAGCTGGGGCGAATGCTTCTGTTACAATTGGAAATATTATCTCAGCAGTTGATCCAATTTTAGAATCTGAAAAACCTGATGCCTTTTTGGTTTTGGGAGATACTAATAGTTGTCTTTGTGCCATTCCTGCCAAAAAGAGAAAGATTCCGATTTTTCATATGGAAGCAGGAAATCGTTGTTTTGATCAACGTGTACCAGAAGAAACGAATCGTAAAATCGTCGATCATATCAGTGATATAAATATGACTTATAGTTCGATTGCTCGCGAGTATTTGTTGAGAGAAGGGCTTTCGCCCGAAAGAGTCATCAAGACAGGTAGTCCCATGAAAGAAGTTTTGGATTACTACCTTCCAAAGATTCAAAAATCAGATGTACTCGAAAAACTTTCATTGGAAAAACACAACTACTTTGTCGTTTCTTCTCACAGAGAAGAAAATGTCGCACCTGAAAAAAGCTTTAGAAAAGTAGCTGATATTCTAAACTCATTAGGCGAAGAGTACAAAATTCCAGTAATCGTATCAACGCATCCAAGAACAAGAAATCGAATCAAAGATTTAGGCTTAACTTTCAATAAATATGTTCAATTATTGAAGCCGATGGGTTTTAGTGATTACAACAGTTTACAACTAAATGCCAAGGCGGTACTATCTGATAGTGGCACTATTTCAGAAGAATCTTCCATTCTAAACTTCCCAGCTTTAAATATCCGTGAAGCACACGAGCGACCTGAAGCGATGGAAGAAGCATCAGTCATGATGGTTGGATTAAACAAGGAAAGAATATTCCAAGCTTTAAAGGTTTTGAGTACTCAAAAAAGAGAAACGGAAAGAACCTTGAGACCAGTTTATGATTATTCAATGCCAAACGTATCGGACAAAGTGGTAAGAATAATTTTATCCTACACCGATTATGTGAATAGGGTGGTTTGGCAAAAAGGATAATTAAGATATGCTGTTTAATTCAATAGAATTTCTTGTTTTTTTTCCGACGGTTATTGCTGTTTATTTTGCAATGCCACAACGATTCCGTTGGATTTTGCTCCTGATTGCAAGCTATTTTTTCTACATGTCTTGGAATCCTTCCTACATTGTATTAATAATGGTTTCTACAGTAGTTGATTATTCTTGTGCAATCGGAATCGAAAATCAGAAGAATAAGAAGGTCAAATTGGCTTTATTATACTTGAGTTTGTTCGTCAATTTAGGTTTTCTGGTATTCTTTAAGTACTTCAATTTTCTAGGAGATGCTTTTAATAGTCTTTTCGAACCATTAGGAATATTTCCACAAATACCTGGACACAATATTTTATTGCCAGTTGGTATTTCATTTTATACTTTCCAAACGCTGAGTTACACGATTGATGTTTATAAAGGAAAATTAAAAGCGGAAAGACATCTCGGATATTTTGCATTATATGTGTCCTTTTTTCCTCAGTTAGTAGCTGGACCGATCGAAAGAGCGAGTCGATTATTACCTCAATTTTATGAAAAATTTGAAATTGAATATGAGAGGATAAAAAAAGGATTATTGATGGTTTTATGGGGATTTCTACTCAAACTAACTATCGCTGATCGATTGTCTGAATATGTAGACAGTGTTTTTAATGAACCGAATATTCATAACGGCCTTCAAAAATTAACAGCTGCCTATTTTTTCATATTTCAGGTTTATGGAGATTTTGCGGGATATTCCTATATCGCTATTGGAATTGCCTTGATAATGGGTTATGAATTAATGGACAATTTTAAAAGACCATATCTTTCTGTTAGTTTTCAAGAGTTTTGGAATCGATGGCATATTTCACTTTCCACTTGGATATTAGATTATGTTTACACCCCTATTGTTTTAAGTAAGCGCCATTGGGGGATTTATGGAATCGCCTTTGCTTTGCTTGTTACATTTGTATTGAATGGGTTATGGCATGGAGCAAATTGGAATTTCATAGTATTCGGATTTATTCTTGGGATATATATTGGGGCCGAATTTCTACTCAAAAAACAACGTAAAAAACTTAAGAAGAAAATAGGAAAGGGAAAATTTAGATTCTTTGGTTGGATCGCCACGATGTGTCTTTGGATATTCGCATGTATCTTTTTTAGAATAAATTCGCTGGGGGAGGTATGGTCATTTCTCGGAGGAATATTGGATTTTTCTTCATACTCGACTACAAATCTAAATCTCTTCAAATTCCCAATAGATTTTGTTATTTCATTGATTTTAATTCATCTGATCTGGGGATTAGAATTTTTTCAAGAAAAGAATAACTTACTCGGCAAATTCAAAAAGCAGCCTTCAATAATCAAATGGACGCTTGTAATATTTTTGTTGTTATTTGTTATTTTTATAGGAAAGTATAATTCATCTGCATTCATTTATTTCCAATTTTAATTAAATGAAAACAAAATTTTTATCCTTTATAATTTATACTCTTGGCTTTTTCTGTGGTATTATTTTCATAATCGTTAATGTTAAACCACTTGGTTCAGTGGCCAGATCTTTAATCATTCCAAGAAATTATGGTGATTTATATTACCAGCATTATATAGATAAATATAAAACTGTACTCGATAGGAAAATACCTTTTTCCGTTTCTGAACTAAATACACCTTTAAAAAAAGCAGGGATAATCTTATATGGTGATAGCTTTTCAAATCTTAGATATTTCAAAGGGATACCAGAATTGTTAATCGATAGTATGAAAGTCGATTTGCATTTTGCTCATACAAGACGTATTTTTCAAGGACCAGTATTTCCTTATTTAGCAAAAAGCGATTATCAAAAAGATAGTATTCCTAAATTCTTGATCTTTCAATCAGCCGAAAGAGTTATAGATTTAAGATTAAGAGACAATCCAGCAAAACTTGTTCAAGCTGGAACTCCCAACCCAATAAAGACATTTTTGAAGTCAATACTGGCCAGAGATGCTAAACGTAAATATACTTTTCTATTAAAAGATACTAAACTAACGCGTCCATTCTATTCTTTTTTAATGAATAAAAGATACGACTGGTTTGGTTACGTTGATAGTCCCAAGGTTTATGATGAAAAGACTGGTATGTTTTTTAATGATAAATCCACAAGCAACACAAAAGCAGGTTTTTACTACCAATTTTCTGATGAGGAAATTGAATTATACTGCAATCATTTAGAAATATTTAAGAATGAATTGAAGTCCCTTTATAACTTGGATTTTGTCTTTTTTCCTGTACCAAATAAAATCTCAATATATAGTCACATTTTGAATAATGACGAATACAATAATCTACTTCCACGTCTATATGAATGCATGGAAGCCAAGAGCGTTGACTTTGTTGACATTTACAACCCAATAAAAGCACAGAAAGAATTAATGTATTTCAAAACGGATACCCATTGGAATGAAAAGGGAGCACAACTTTCTCATAACTTACTGATGAAAAAAATCAGAGAAATACAAGCAAGAACAAACAGTAAAAATTAATATAAATGAGTCTTTATTCTAAGCTTAAATTAAAAGCATATACAATTTTAAACCCTGCTGATATTCCACCCAAAAAGTGGCTTCCGCAAAATGGAGATACCGTTATGATCGGAGGAGTATATCGGTTGCTTACACTTAAAAAGTATTTGAAAATGGTAGGCCCAACGGGCAGCGTTTTGGGCTGTGAAGCAAATCCTAAGTCTCATTCACTAATTACAGATGAGGCAAATAAAATTTCAAACCTGACTTATTTGAACCGCGCACTTTGGGACAAAAAA
>CALHBQ010000071.1 GCA_937930815.1 uncultured Saprospiraceae bacterium
TCAAATCAAGTCCGCAACCGAGTTTTAATAAGAACTTCCCGTTGCTGATTGAGAATCTGCACGAGAACACTTCCAATGCATTGGAAAACTATCTCTTTACAGAAAATGCGCGGCAGATTGAGCGGTTCTATGCCATCTTCGAGGACTTGGGAGCGAATGTGCAATTCCACCCTGTGGTCAAAGGAATTCATCAGGGATTCATTGATTATGACCATCACGTTGCGGTTTATACTGATCATCAAATCTTTGAGCGATTCCATGCTTATCGATTACGAAAAGGTTTTACAAAAGACCAAGCGCTGAACCTCAAAATGCTTCGAGAATTGACCCCAGGAGATTTTGTAACACACATCGACCACGGTGTTGGCAAGTTTTCAGGTTTAGAAAAATTGGACATCAATGGGCAGATTCAAGAATCCGTTCGATTGGTTTATGCGAATGGTGATTTGCTCTATGTGGGTATTAATTCGTTACATAAAATTTCGAGGTATTCTGGAAAAGATGGAACGGCTCCGAAGCTCCATAAATTAGGATCGGACTCATGGGAAAATCTCAAACGACGGACCAAAAAGAAGGTCAAAGACATCGCCAAAGACCTCATCAAATTATACGCGCAACGGAAGGCTGCCAAAGGTCATGCTTTCCCGCCCGACGGGTATTTGCAAAACGAGTTGGAAGCGAGTTTTATCTATGAAGATACGCCCGACCAATTCAAAGCAACCGAAGCCGTAAAAGGCGACATGATGAAAGAACATCCGATGGATCGATTGATTTGTGGAGATGTTGGTTTTGGAAAAACGGAGATAGCAATTCGTGCCGCATTCAAAGCGGTTTCTGATGGAAAGCAAGTGGCAATTTTGGTTCCGACAACCATTTTAGCATTGCAACATTATAAGACGTTCAATGACCGAATGGGCAGTTTTGGTATTAATATTGAATACGTCAATCGTTTCAAAACAGCCAAACAAAAACGCGAAATCTACGAGCGCACCAAAGAAGGAAAAGTCGAAATACTCATTGGTACTCATGCCATTTTGGGTAAAGATGTGGGGTTCAAAGATTTGGGTTTATTGGTGATTGATGAGGAACAAAAATTCGGAGTAGTCGCCAAAGAAAAACTCAGAAATTTAAAAATCAACGTCGATACACTCACGCTGACCGCTACGCCAATTCCGCGAACACTTCAGTTTTCGCTCATGGCAGCGCGTGACCTTTCGGTGATGCGGACTCCCCCACCCAACCGTCAGCCGATACATACTGAGCAACGGATTTTTGGCGAAGCCATCATAAAAGATGCACTGCATTACGAGTTCTACAGAGGCGGACAAAGTTTCTTTGTGCATAACCGCGTGAAGACTTTGCCAGACATTACGGGCTTGATTCAGCGCCTTTGTCCAGACATGGAAGTCGCCATGGCACACGGACAAATGGACAACAAAAAACTCGAAGAAACACTCTTAAATTTCATTAATAAAAAATACGATGTGCTCGTATGTACCAATATCATTGAGACGGGTTTGGATATTTCCAACGCCAATACGATGATTATCAACAACGCGCATCAGTTCGGATTGAGTGACCTGCATCAGTTGCGTGGACGGGTTGGTCGTAGCAACAAAAAAGCATTCTGTTACCTGTTCAGTCCACCGTTGAGTGTACTGACCAGTGATGCCCGCAAACGCCTCAAAACACTCGAAGAGTTCTCTGACCTCGGTAGTGGTTTCGAGATTGCGATGCGTGACCTCGACATACGTGGCGCAGGTAATTTGCTCGGTGGCGAGCAGTCCGGTTTCATCACAGACATCGGTTACGATACCTACCAAAAGATACTCGAAGAAGCACTCGAAGAATTGAAAGCCACTGAATTTAAAGAGTTATTCAAAGAAGAAAATAAGGAAAAAACCATCTACGTCAGAGATGTCAACGTGGATACCGACCTCGAAATGCACCTCCCTTCTGAGTACGTCGAAAGTACGCAAGAACGTCTCAATCTCTACACCGAACTCAACCTGCTAAAAACAGAAAAAGAAATCGAGGAGTTCACCAGTAAACTCGAAGATCGCTTTGGTAAAATACCAAAACCAGTTTTCAACCTCTTCAACGCATTACGTTTGAAGTGGCTCGGAAAACGCCTCGGCTTTGAGCAAATCATTCTCAAAAAAGGGAAGTTGCGTTGCTACTTTATCACCGATGCTCAATCGGTTTATTACGATAGTCCGACTTTCCAAAAGCTATTTCAATTCATTGCGACTAAAGGCCCGCAGAAGGGTTTTACCATCAAAAAGTCTTATAAGAATTTGTTATTGGCAGTGGATATGGTGCGTGGTTTGGGAAGCGCGATTGGGGTTTTGGAGGGGTTGGAGAAGGTGGTTGGGCCGAGGGAAGCGGCTTCAGCTTAGAATATAGTTTCTTGGTGAGTTTTTAATTTCTTAATTTATAAAAAACAACCACTATGTTTATTGAAATAAATAAGGAAATAGATGGTGATATTCATGACTCCAGATACTCAGATAATGGTAAAAAGATTAATTATTTAGGTAAAATCGGATTAGTAAATTTATTCGTTGGTCCAAATAATTCAGGTAAGAGTAGATTTTTGCGAGGTCTAATTAAATCCAGAAAATTTCGATTAACTAATAGTAACAAAACCTTAAAATGGGAAAATGATTTCTTCATTTCTATTAATGATTGTATCAATAACTTATCAAATAATGATGTAATTGAATTCCAAATTAATTCAAATCGTAGTAATCCGAAATTTTTCAATGATAGTCATAACATTCTATTTTATAAATCCTTGCAGCCCGAGACTTATAGAATTGATTTAGAAGGACTTAAGGTTTTAAAAGAACTCTTCACAGACGCCTTTTCTAAAGAAGAATTTGATACTGAATCTTTGCGAAAGCATGCAAAAGATGAATATCTGAAAATTGATGTAGCAATAAGTATTCTAAGTCAATATGGAACGAATGAATACAGTTGGATAATTAATTCACGTTCAATAATTGTTAATCATCTTACTAATCGAAATAAGACCAAACTAATTAAAATTTTTACAGAAATAAAAACCTTGCTTAAAGATTTTGAAGAACTTGAAATAATCTTTTGTACGCCACAAAAAACTTACATTCCGACCCTGAGAAGTGCAACAACTTTATATTCATATTCAAAGAATAGCGCAGTTATTGTACCTGCTGACAGAGAAATTTTTAAACGAAGTATCATTAAAAACTATGCCTTTTCTAAAGATGATGAAAAACTAAAAATCGTTACTGGATTGGACTTTTATGATTCAATTAGGATGATTCGTAATAATGTTAAATCTATTAGAAAAGATTTCGAAAAGTTTGAAGAATTCTTATCCAAAGTTTTCTTCAATGGAGAAGATGTAGACATCGTTGCAAAAGCGTCCGAAAACCAAGAGGGTAAAAATATAATTGTTCACATCGGAGGAGAAGAAAGAGATATTCATCATTTAGGTGATGGAATTCAATCGCTCATAATATTGATGTATCCAATTTTCACGGCAACGGAAGGCTCCTGGATATTTATTGAAGAACCTGAAATTAATTTACATCCAGGGCTCCAAAGAATTTTTCTGGAGCAATTACTAACTAATGTAGAGTTCAAAAAGAAGGATCTTAAATTTTTTATTACAACCCATTCTAATCATTTTTTGGATTTGAGTCTAAATAAAGATTCTGATATTTCAATATTTACTTTTCACAAAATCAAATCTGAAGAATCGATTAATTATGAGATAAAAAACGTACTAAGCAGCGATACTAATTCATTAAGAATTCTTGGTGTTAGAAATTCTTCAGTTTTTATATCGAATTGTACAATCTGGGTAGAAGGAATTTGTGACAGAAAATACATTAAAGCTTTTTTAAAGGCTTTCTACAATCAATTCCCTAAAGAAAAGAGATTTAATGAGGATGTGGATTTTGCTTTTTTTGAATATGCAGGTTCAAATTTATCGCATTATATTTTCGAAAATAATGAAGAGGAGCTCGAAAAAATTAAGGGGCAATTTTTAAGCAATAAAATATTCCTTGTTGCAGACGCAGATGAAGGAAAAGAACAAAAGCATGAATATTATAAGAATCAAGAAAGTGATATTTTTAAATACGAAGTTTTAAATTGCAAAGAGATAGAAAACATTTTATCTAAAGAACAAATAATATCTTTTCTACCTGCTCTAATAAAAGGCATAAAATCTGAAAAATTAGAAACTATTAGCTTAAATAAAGCTCATTTAAAAAACCAATACTTAGGTAGTTACCTTAAAAAAAGTCTAAAAGGGCTTTCAGTTCCAAAAGCTTTCACAGCGAAAAGTGGGACACTAACCACCTACTACAAAAATAAGTTAGCTGATATCGTTTCTGAAAAAATGGACTGGGACGAAATGACTGAATATGCGAAAGAGCTAACAACCAAAATTCACATGTTTATTCAAAAAAGTAATAATTAATTGTCCCGTTTAAATGGAAAATTTGAAAACTATTCCTTTGGGTAGGTATAGTTTATCTTTAAAGGAGAAGGCTTTTGGATAGAATAATCAACCTCAACGATATTCAAATGCGGATTAAGGTCAGGATTTAAACGGTAAAATTCTTCCATCTCTGCTGCCATCTCATGCATCTCTTCTTCCATTTCATCAAAATCATCCTGAGTCATTTTCGCAAAAACATCAAAAACGCCATCAATCGGTTCTTTGGGCTTAGCTGTTCTTTTAAGCATTTCTAAATGGTCCACAATCTCTTTATCATTATGGCCATTTTGACGAGCTTTCAATACACTTGCAGTTTTATCATCGAAACAAATCGAATGTAAATTGAGCCCAGATTCATAAATTACACCACTGCTGGGATTTTTGAATGCATATAATTTAATACAAAACAATTGCTTAGACTCACCAAGTTCATTCCATTGCTTCAGTGTCAATGGTTTCATAACTTGCCAATCACTCCCATTTATTATTAACCGACGGTTTGTTTCCACCTGCCTCATGCGATCGTCATTACGTAATTGCATAAGTATACCATATTTCATTGAATGAAATAAAAAGGTTGGTCCTCCACTTCTATTGTGCATCGGAATTGTTATTGATATAATATTGAGTTTCATCTTAATTAGTGCCATTTCAAAGACTTGGCTTCGTCTATAGCTGAGCCAACAATTTCGGTGAGTAATCCTTCCATTTTTTGATTTGTTTGGAATTGAGTCTTAAAGTTAAACAACTTCTATCAATTCATATTAAATGGAAGTGAGTTCTATAAGAGCAATTTATTCAATAGCTCCTTTCCGGTTATCCCAAAAATAAAGAATCTGAATATCGGTTTGCCTAATACGATAAATAATGGAAGTTTGTTTTGAGACCACTGCTCTTCGAAGATTGAGGTCATGTTCGAATTTTTGAAAACCATCTGGAAATTGTTCGATGGTATCAATAACCGCTTCCGATTTTTCTAAAAATTTAAGAACCGTTTCCAAGCCGTAGGTATCTTCTATTTGTTTTAGTAAACTTGCGTAATCTGCTCTTGC
>CALHBQ010000072.1 GCA_937930815.1 uncultured Saprospiraceae bacterium
TGACCATCAGACCACAAAAAGCTAAAGTTGCCACTTCCTCCAGTTGCCAAAATATTGGCAGAACCCGTGAAAGAACCGATGTCTTGCGCTCTATCCAATTGTACAATTGACAATTGAATCGGATCCAAAACAGTCAAGTTCGTAAACACTACCGAATCACATCCTCCACCTAATTGGATGGTATCCACGTAATTTCCGCTTTGTGTGTAAATACTATTTCCAACAGGTAAATTTTCGGTAGAACAAATAATTTCTATTTGCGCCGTGAGTGGAGTATCATCTGGTAAATCACTGATTTTTATTGTAAAAAGACCTTCTGTATCATCCAAACTTCCATCCACCAAAAGGAAATAAGTTTCTCCTGGTGTCAAGCACGAAAGTTCCATTTCTACATTTCTTTGAGTTGGGTCAGCGGCACTTGAGCGTTCATTTAAAACACCTGAGCACGTACCATCAAGTGATTCGAAAACGGCTATTTCCAAATCAATCATATCTGGGTTCCTTTCAGTTCTTGCCTCAATCATAACGTGCCCAGTGATAGGCGCCTCGAAACTTAACCAAACTGATTTTTCAGCACTAAAAGCCGAAATTGGAGGATCTCCAATATTTGAAACACAAAAATTTGACATGATGTCCGTTTCAATTTCACCATCTGCTGGAATCGCTCCAAGCGCAACATGGTCACAAATCAAATCTCCGCGATCCTTTACACCCGGATCCAAAATATCCAAGCCAAAATAACCTGAGATAAAATTGTTCAACCATATTCCATCGACCAAAATGAAGTATTTCTGGTTGGGTTCTGGGCAATAGAAAAACACGGTATCGCTATTAGAATCAAATTCCCAATCCCATGCGACCATGTCTAAATTCCCATCACATTCATTATTATCTGTTGTAAAAATAGCGCCTTGCAAACCGATGGAATTTCGACGGCCATTTGGGTCATTTACTTGATTGATAAAAATGGCACTACTCGGGTCATCACCTGTTTCAAAAGTAAACCAAACACCTTGGTGCAATGACCATGCATCTGGGTCAAAATCACGAGGGTCAACATCATCTGCCAATGCGCAGATATTATCAAAACCACCCTGACTCGCATCGCCAAGTGTCATGTTATACTCTAAAGTTCCTAAATTAAATGCACCACAAATATGGTCGTTTCCACTATTGGTAAAAGTGCCAGCGACTTCGATTTCAACCTCAACGGTTCCGGCAGATTCGCCACCTGATGGGACGTCAATTTTGTAAGTTCTTTTGCCTTGAGCTGGAATGATTTGTAAAATTTCGCAATACTCTTCCATGCAGGCCTCCACGACTGTACAGCCAAACAAACCATCATTTTCGAAAGCTCGGACACAAACTTCTATCTCGTCAGGAACATCACGCGGACAATCGTAGGTATCGGTAGATTGGTATTGACGATTAGGCAAATCGTTGAAACAATTGCCCTGTCTTGGGTAAACTTCCCAACCTTGATTATCTACATTGACCTGCCACATAGGGTCGGGCCCAGAAAAAATATCGGTACAGGTAGTGGTAATATTTCCGCTCAGAACGGAAACTTCAATGGTTGTCTGTGAAAAAAGAAAAGTGGTAAAAAGTGTTGAAACCAAAAGGGGTAAAATTCTCATCAATATCTCGGGTTTTGAAAATAATTAAATCCGGGAAAACTTTCTAATGACTCTTAAAGTCAAATTTGGGTAAGATGTTTAAAAAGAAAGCGAATAAGAATTAACTCTGAAAAAATTCCCGCGAATAGGTGGAGCGGTCTTAGTGCGAACGAATATAGGACTACTTTCGTCCTTTCTTGTTATGAAAAGGTATAATTTTTAGTTAAAATTTAACATTTGATGCATCAATGCCCTATCTGCATTTTTTCAATCGCTAAAATCTTTTGAGTATTTTCATCAATAAAAACGCCGTACAGGTAAAAATCAATTTGTTCAGAACTGGGAACTGGAATTTGACTTTCAATTGAAAAATTTGCAGAAACATCTGTTTCCAATTTTTTAAAAAAGAGAAATTCATTATTTAAAAAATCGTATGAATTGGGTGAGAAAATATAAAATCCAACTTGACTATTTTCTTCTTTTAAAATCTGTCCTTCATATTTAAAGGAAAGCATTTTTCCATCATCATAATAAGTATCGAAAATTAGGGAGTCCAATTTCACATTTTCAACTTTCAGTTTTTCTTTCTCAGATTCTAATAAAAAATTCAACCTTCTTTCCGGAACATCCGCTACATAAATAACTGCACTAGCGACAGACGCTAACATTTCAATAGTATCTCCATCAACTACTTCATAATCAGTTTGAATATTTTCAAGGGCCATTTTATTGATTGCCTCCATTTCCTCATCTGTTTTTCTGTCGGCCTCTTCTTCTTCGAAGGTAGATTCGTGTTCAGGATCATAAAACGTGATGTTTGAAATTGGATTGGAGACATAATCAGGGATATTTTCTTCAGCGACTTCCACTGCAATCGTATTTGCTTCTACATAGGAAGCAACGTCAGGCGGTGACACAATGACCGCTCGTTCTGCAATTTGTGGAGTTAATTTATATTCAATCTGTTCATTTTCTTTATCGAAAAATTGCTCTTTTGGCGTTGAGTCAATTTCTGTTTTGACCTCATTATCTTTCTCAACTAAATCTGCATTTTTAATTTCTTCTGGTTTATCTTCGACATCCAAAAAATCAATGACTCCATCCTCGTCTTCGTCAGTTGGAAGAATCAGTTGTGGTTCTTGAACTAATTCTGGTTTATCGTCTTTAGAAAATTGATTTATCATAAAAATCGCTCCAACCAAAAGCACCAAAGCTGCCGCTGCATTTCTCAACCACCAATAAATTGGAATCGGCGCCCTATCCTCTTTTGTTGTATTCCGAATTTCAGATAAGGTATTTCTTAATTGATTTCTTGGCGTATCAGTATTCAAAGTTGACAAATCACGAACCACCTCCACCTCCAAAGCCAACTCCTCATCTGATTGAAGTTGGGCTTCAAAAGCTTGCAATGGCTTACCTGACAGTTCCCCTGCCAACCATGCTTCGATTAATTCGTATTTTTTTTCTTCTGTCAATTATTAAATGGATAAATTGTTTTAGGGTTAATTTAAATTGGCATTTTTCCACAGTCTGTTGGCTGAGCGAAGCCGAAGTCAACAAGCATGAAAATCGATCTTCGCTCCTTTACCCTTCGGCTCCGCTCAGGGTGCGCATTTTGCCTCCGCGTTCAAAACCCTCGCCGCTCCTTTGCGTCTTCGCGCCTTTGCGTTCAAAAATCCTTGCAGTTCCTCCCGTCACCGTGTCTACGCTCTTCTACCCTTCGGCTTCGCTCAGGGTGCGCATTTTGCCTCCGCGTTCATCATTTTCAACCCAATACCAACTCTCTATACCTCCTATCTCCCTGAATTTTAGAAATTAATTTCTTTTGACACATGTGTTTTTTCACACGAGCAAATTTCTCTGCATAGCCCATTTGGGTAGCGATTTCTTTCATTTTTCTACCTTCAAAAAATAGTTTTAAAACCTTCTTGCAAACTTCATTGAGCGTATTGTAGTATTTTTGAAAAAGCGCAACTCGCTCTTCTTCCTGCAAAATTGTTTCGATGGAAGCATCTTCTGATATGTCTTTTTCAATCGGAAGATTACCAGTCGTTCGACTATTCTTTTTCAACTTTCGTAACCAAATGAATCTGCAAACCGAAGTCAAATAACTATAAAATGACCCCGTGAGTTCGAAATTTGGTTGTGATGCTTTTTCAAAAACGACTATTATCGCATCTTGCAAAACATCGCCTGCATCCTGTTCATTTCCACTATTGCGCTGAACCCATTTTCGAATGTTCGGAAACATTTCTTTATAAATGGCTTCAATCCCTTTTCTATCATTTTTCAAAAGGGCTTGCAGTTGTTTGGACTCCAACGATAATTTATCTATTTCTTTCAAATCAGTAAGTTCAAATTCTATTTTATAAACATACTACAATTTTAGGCAAAAGAAGCTTTCTCGTAATGTCTAATGTGGGGGATTTTCAAAATCCGTCACATTTAAAAGCTATTCTTAATCAACAACTCAAAGATATGCTCGAATTTAAGAATCAAAAGTATCAGCTATTTTAAAAATAGCTGATAAAGGGAATCACAAACCATTCAATGGAATATTTGAGTAATCAAATTCAATTTCTTTTCTTCGCTGTTCAAAAATTAAGAACCATGATGACGATTGACCCGACTACCACCCCAACCAAAGATTTACACCAATTTTTATTAGGAATCGTATCACCTCGACCAATTGCTTGGGTGAGTACGATTGACGAAAATGGGAACACCAATCTTGCTCCGTACAGTTTTTTCAATGCCTTTAGTAGTAATCCACCGATTTTGGTTTTTAGCTCCAATCGACGTGTTGCAGATAATACGACCAAAGATACGTTGGCGAATATAGAAGCAAATGGCGAGTGTGTCATTCATGCGGTGAGTTATAAAAATTTGCGCCAAATGGCCGTTTCAAGTGTCTCTTTTCCCACCAATGAAAGTGAGTTTAAAAAGGCAGGTTTGACGGCAGTAAAAAGTGATTTGGTAAAACCATTTCGAGTAGCAGAATCACCTGCTGCAATGGAATGTAAGGTGACTAAAATCATCACATTGGGCGACCAAGGTGGTGCTGGACATTTGATTTTATGTAATGTTGTTCGCATTCATTTGGACGAGGAGGTGGTTGTAAACAATCGTATTGACCCAAACAAGATGGATTTGATGGGACGACTGGGACGTGCCTATTATGTGCGCGTAAAAGGAGAAAATGTTTTCCCAATAGTTCAATCTGTAATGGAAATCACGATCGGATATGACAACTTACCTAACGCCATCAAAAATAGTACAGTTTTCAATGGAAACAATATTGGCCAATTGGCAGGTTTGAAAGAAGCGCCTTCTCCCGAAGCAATTGCCGCTGCAAAAGCAAAACCGATCATAGCGAAATTGATGGAAGCTGACAATGCAACAGAAGTTTTACAAATCTATGCAAAAGAAATTTTGGATAATGATGATAACAGAAGAATGGAAGCTGCAGCTATAGCTTGGTTATCGTGAATAAAATTTCTTAAAAAAAAAGCATTGTCCTTTTGTTGGACAATGCAGTTTAGGTTTTAGTAAAAGCAATAGAGTTTGGTTTTTTGAAGCTCCTTGCTCAATTTGTTATCCGCTATTAGGAGTCCAGCGGAAAGAAAATTACTTTAAAACTTTGGTTCATTGGAGTTTTAAAAGAAGATGATAAATCATCTTCCAAGTGTTATAGTTGAGGAGATGTTCCGGGTGTTCCTCTTTTAATCATACCTAATCTGTGCCGTATCAAAAATTGTTTAAAAGAGGTTTATTGGGTTACACTGCAAATATTTGATTTTATATAGTTATTGAAAAGTAATTTTTTTTTAATTTTGCACCAATAATTTTAGTTAATTTTTTTTATTAAAATATTATAATCTATTGATTTACAATTGATTAAACTAATAAAAAACCTGTCAAATGCTCCCCCATCACATAAAAAAAAAACACCAATTAATCCAAATTTTAAGTATTTTAAAGGAAGAAGAATGGAAACCACTAAGAAAAATGGCACAATCTCCATTTTTTACCCGCAATCAAGAAATTGAAAAACTACTCTCTTTTCTAAAAAAATTTAGTCCAAGTTTTAGTGCCAAAAGATTAACGAAAGAATTAATTTTTAAAAAATTATATCCACATCAAGATTTTAATGATTCGAAAATAAGAAAGCTATTTTCTGAAACTGCATCTTTAGTCAAACGATTTTTAGTAATTGATAAAATTGAAAATGATTCCTCAATAAGCGAATTGGAACTTCTTGAAATTTATCAAGAAAGACAACTAAACAATGAGTTCACTCTATTATCAGAAAAAGTTGGAAAAAAATACTCCAAATCCAACTTTGAATCGCCAGAATATTTATTAAAAAAGATAAGATTCAATGAGCTTAGAAAACTACAATTTGACACAAAAAAAATAGAGCAATATCAACGCTTGTTATTAGAATCCAAAAACGACCAAATAAATTATTTTGAAATAAAAGAAGCCATCGTTAACGCAGAGATAGCCAATAATAATCGAATGAAAAATGTTGAAGGAATTTCTGTAGAAAGATCGAATCCATTATTAAAAACAATTTATGAAAACCTAAAAAGCATTAGAGGACATTTTGATCAAAAGGTATTCGACGATACACTTAAAATTTACGAAAACAATCTCTCAATTTTATCAAAAGAGCGCAAATATGAAATTTATCAATATTTGCAAAACATCATAGTCACAGCGGTTAATGAGGATGAAGGTAACTTATACACTTCTTTTAATTTTTATAAAAGAGCACTAAAGGCCAAATACATTTTTAACGATGGTACTCTTTCTGGAATTCAATATTTGACGATTGTAATTTTAGGTACAAGATTGCAAGAATATGAATGGGTAGAATGGTTTATGACATCACATGAAAAAAAGTTATCACCAAATAATATAGATCAATACCTCTTATCAGCTAATACCAATTATTACTTTGGAAGAAAAATGTTTAAAAAAGCACTAGAGTATAATGACCTTCGGAAAATTAATGGAGATATAGAAATATTACTAGCAAAAATGAATCAAGCAAAAATATATTTTGAATTGTACCTGCTAAAAGAAACTGAATATGAATTTCTTAGCAATAAGATTATGCTTGAAAAAAAATGGATAAAAAGAGACAAAAATTATGAGCGTTCAATAATAAAACGGTTCCTAAATTTTCATTTCATTCTAAATAAAATGCTAATATATTGTGCCAATGTAAACAAGAAACCAGATTCTTTTGAAAAACTAAAACATCAAATTTTTAAGAATCCGATTTTGACAAATGACAAATGGATCAAAGAAAAATTGGAGCAAATAAAAGATATAAAGTTATAACTTTTCTATCCTTTCTGAATTTAAAAATCCCTTACCATCTTTTACTACAAACGGCTATTGCCCCGATACCGTTGAAATTAAACAACGGCATCGGCATATTGGACAATAGAGATTATTGATTTATTCTACAAAATTCAAGGTTTGTTCTGCTGCTATTTCGTAATTTCCAATGTCGATTGAAGGCATTTGAAAATACAATATTCCATCTTCAATGATGATTTCGAAACTTAAAACATCTACCTGAAAAAACTCAGGCTGACCTGTTACTAAATTATCAAATACAATGGTTTGAACATCTTCAATAACCAGATCCTCCAAATCAGAATCAAAATTTACTAAGTACAGTATTCCATCTTCAATGATGATTTCAAAGGAAGCGACTTCGCAACCGACTTCAACAACGCTTGAGGTTCTTGAGCTAACAGTTTGAGCATTTTCAATTGGCTGTACTGATTCCATCAAATCAGTTGAGCATGAAGCAAAAAGAATTGCAAAAGCAATAAAAAATAAGTTTTTCATCTTAGAAATTTTTGGTGTTCGAGAGGTTGATTTCGAACGGGGTTAAAAATTAGATATAGAAAGCCTCCCCCTTCTGAGGAAGGGTATTTTTAGCACCAGCATGGGTTGAGCGAAATCGTAAATAATGATTAGCGCCCCATGCGAGGTGACATTCTATTCCAGCCTTGGTTTTTGATTATTTCTAAGACAATTTTTTGGTTTTTTAATGGGGTCTCAGAACAATCAATTATTTAGTTAGGGTTTAGGAAAAAGCGTAAAGCAATACTTCAATAATTGATATTTTTTGGTTTTTAATTTTTGAATCTCTTTGGGTAGAAATCAAAATCAGCTATATAAATGCAAATCAAATCATATTAGTTCCATGTTTAATATTTTATTTCAAATTCCATGTTTCCGTATCCGTTTCGAAGCCGACCAAACCTTGAGATTTTGAATAATAAATCGTTAGGTTGACATCTTCTGATTTCAAAACTTCATTATAAGTTTGACCATTTAAGGTCACCGTTGGTATCAATGTAAATGGATTGTCTTGATTAACATCCGCTAACGTAATTGTTTGTTCGGGTATCGTTTTGGTTAGCAACCGACCTGAGCCGATGGTATTTCCATAAGAAACAGTCACACTCAACGCCTGATAAAATTCTTCTGATTCTGGTCGTACTACTTCACTGTAACACCCGATATCTGCAAGAAAATTATCTAAATTTCCAAACGTAAATCGAATAGCTTCTGAATCATAAAACTCACAAGTTGAGTTTGGATCAAAATCATCTGGTTCTGTACAAATCTTTTTCACACAAGCCATATCAATTGATTCCTCTTTACCATTAATTGCCGTTATCGATAATTCGTTACCACTTTCGTCAGAAAAAATTAAAGTTTCTGTTCCATCGTATGGCAACCATGATTTTGTGTCTTTATGCAAATCTATTTCTCCAACCTTCTCATCAGGTGGACACAAGTCTCTTCGCTAGTCCCAGTATCATGTCATGACTGGAAAACTTTATCCGCACGTCTCCAGATTTATCCGCCGTAGCTATTGTAATCTTCTTCCTCATCAAACGAAGAATCTCTATTTCATTTAAATATGACTATCTTAAGTTGATTTTAGCACTTGACGTTGCCTTTATTGACGGGTAGGATTGTTCTTTTTAATTACTTAAAAACACTATGAAATTATTCATCAAATACATGGTCAGTTTGCGATGCAAGATGATGGTAAAAGAAGAATTAAAAAATTTAGGATTGCACTTTGTCGTAGTTGAATTGGGAATGGTTGAAGTGTTGGAAGACATCACAGAGGAACAACGAACTCAATTAGGTAAGAATTTATTGAAATCAGGTTTGGAGCTTTTAGAGAATAAAAAAAGCATCTTGATTGAAAAAATAAAAAGTGTGATAGTCAAAATGATTCATCACTCCGATGAATTACCCAAGGTAAATTACTCAGACTATATCAGCGAAAAGTTAGAATATGACTACACCTACCTTTCAAATATATTTTCGGAAGTCAAGGGAATTACCATTCAACAATACATCATTCTACATAAAATAGAAAAGGTAAAAGAATTAATTTTGTATGATGAACTAAGCCTTTCTGAGATTTCGTACAAACTACATTATAGCAGCCCTGCCCATCTGTCCAACCAATTTAAGAAAGTGACGGGACTCACTCCTTCTTTCTACAAAAAGATGAAACATAAACGAAAGAAGAATTTGGAAAACATGTGATATATGTAAGTATCACCTTGACATATGTAATGCTTTCTATATTTATTGAGACCATCTTTGTAAAGAACAGATATTAATATTTCATCTTTTTTAAACACAAACACTATGTCAAAAGATAAAGGAAGTAAATCAGATAAAAAAGCACCCGCAAAAACGAAGAAAGAGAAAAAAGCAGCGAAGGCCGCTAAACGTGACAAGAAAAATGGAATAGGTGGAAATGACTTGACATAAAGTCGAACATTAAGTGCTTACAAAATAAATCTATAAAATCTCGTAAAGAAAACCTGACACAAAGCATTGATTATCAATTCTTTGTGCCTTCTATTTTTTACGAGATTTTTTTTATCAAATCACATCAAAATAAAATTCATGGAAAATACATTTAAAGCAGGAGAAGAAGTATATGCTAAAATAAACCCTTCCCTCAAATTGATTATTAGACGCCGTTGGGACAGTATTTATTATTGCAAAATCAAAAAAGATCCTACGTTAAAAGAGTTGGTTTATTTTCGAGGGGAGCTAAGTTCTTAAACAATTTAAAGTTTAAGACCGCTCGTCCCAGTCTCCAGATTGGGGTGTTTTATTTGTGCATCTCCAGATTTATCCGCCGTGGCTGACGCGAGCTTTTAGCACATTGTTTAAGATTTGTTTTTCATGTTTCCATCAGCCAATAGCGGATAAATTTGAGACGGGCAGATAGGTGGTTATAATCTGGAGACGTGAAACCAGCGGTCAATTTTCGTTTTTCAAATCCCACTCGTAAATCTCGAAGTCTTCCACATTAAAGCCAATTTGCAGGGCTCTTTCAAAGAATTCAATTTGTGTATTTCGAATTTTATCTTTTCCTTTTCGTTTAAGTTCGACAAATTTAATTTCCTCTTTTCTCCACAACAGCAAATCCCAAGTCCCTCTCAATTTCCTATCTTTATTTATTTCAAATAATCTTTCACTAATTGATACAGGGAGCTCTAATACCCGATTTGTTTCTGGAATATCTATTCTAAATTTTTTCCTGAATGAATCAACCCATACTCCTTTGAAGCCTAATTCAATAAACTCTTCCAAAGCGAAAATTTCAGCAAAAACTGGCTTTCCATTTTTCACTAATACTCTTTTATTCCCGTAAGTATCTAATATGGATTCCCCCTTCCATTCTGGCAAGAAATGGAAGGTTTTTCTTACTACTTTATTATTTAAAATTTCGTTCATTATTCCAATATTAGATGTAATCCTTCTTTAATTTATTTATTTCGAATTCAAGCTTTGGCAAATCATTATTAATGAATTTATTAAATCTTTTCGTAATCAATTCTTTCACCTCTTCATAACCAAGTTCATCTATTTCTTTTCGTTTCAGTATATCCTTTTTAATGTAAATTGAGAACCATTGATCCGTTAAACTCCTTTGACTTTTATTAAACAAATTCTGATTTTTAGCTGCTAATTCATAAAGTGTATTTCTAATTTCGGAATCACCTGGACCGATAAGTAAGCAAAGTTTCAAACCTGCCTTAAAGTTTCTAAATTCGAATAAAAGTACTCTTTTTGAACTTGTCCAACCTGTTCCTTTTTTAGGAATAAAATCCATTTCAATCGGAAGGAAACGTACATATGGCTTGTTGGAATCATCGAGAATAAATTTATCATTAGACTGGATGCATTCAACAAGAATTTCTTTTATTTCCATTAATCGGTCTGGTCTATATTCAAATATTAGGTCTAAAGCTCGTTTATGTTTCTTATATATTTGTCTACAAATCTTCTGTAATTCAGAGTCAGTCATTATATACTTTTTTAGCATTTGATTGTAATGTTCTATGAAGGTTTCGATTTGGATAGAAACTTTTCCAGATTTTGAAATCAATAGCTTACTAATAAGGTTGCTAATTAATTCATAGTCAATGGAAACGTATTCTTTCATTGATGCGCTAATTCCGTCAACGGTTAAAAAAACAAAACTCCCTTTGAAGTTTGGATATTCACGTTTTATTGCAGAAAAATACTTAGAAAGTTGATTTCCATTTTCTCCGCTTCTAATCTTGTTTTCAATAACAACGAAATACTTATTCACTTCACTTATTATTAAAATATCAATATTTTTCCACTCTCTTCGAACTTCAATTTCGTCAAAACTCCAAGAATCTACTTCAAAAATACTTGGTGAATCAATATCTATTTTTTTTGATTTTAATGTAATTTCTTTAACTAACTGTGTCACAAAATAATCACCAAGTTCATGACTTTCATTTGGGTCAATAAGCCATGATAAAAAATTAGAATGCCTAATCTCTTGATTTACTAATTTTAACGAGGTAAAAATGTTGAATTGATTAAAAGTTGATTCTATTTTTTCCAAATCCTCATTGTCAACTATGAATCTTTCTAATTCCTTTAAATCTTGCATTAAAAATTATAATTATTTAATTATGAAATTTCCCAAACCCAAATCTACAAAAAAAGCCCAAAGCAAAACGCTCCGGGCTTTCTATTTCTAAAATCAAAAACAGTGAATTTTTATAAAACCCCCTGCCCTATCATTGCGTCTGCAACTTTGACAAAACCGCCTATGTTGGCACCTTTGACATAATCGACAGAACCATCTTTGTTTTTACCGTATTTCACGCAAGTGTTATGAATCGTCTTCATAATATTATGAAGTTTCTCGTCCACCTCTGCGCGAGTCCAGTTCATACGTAAACTGTTTTGAGACATCTCCAAACCTGAAGTTGCAACCCCACCAGCATTAGATGCTTTACCAGGGGCAAACAAAATTCCAGCTTCTTGGAATATCGTAACACCTTCTGGCTCAGTTGGCATATTTGCGCCTTCCGCTACTCCGATACATTTATTTTTCACCAATGCTTTGGCATCTTTTCCACTCAATTCATTTTGAGTTGCTGATGGGAAAGCCAAATCACATTTGATATTCCAAGGTCGTTTGCCTTCGTAATAATCGCATTTGAATTTCTTCGCGTATTCTTTAATTCTTCCGCGTTTGTTGTTTTTCAAATCCATGATCCACTTCAACTTTTTGCGGTCGATTCCGTCTTTGTCGTGAATCGTTCCGCCAGAATCTGACATCGTGTGAACTGTTCCACCAAGGTCTAAGATTTTCTCAACTGTATACTGCGCTACGTTTCCAGAACCAGAAACATTACACTTTTTACCTTTGATAGAATCTCCTTTGTGGTTCAACATTTCTTCCATGAAGTAAACGCATCCGTATCCAGTCGCTTCCGGGCGTATAAGGCTTCCGCCGAAAGACATACCTTTTCCAGTGAATACTCCAGTGTGCTCGTTTGCCAATTTTTTGTACATACCGTACATGAAACCAACCTCGCGACCACCTACTCCGATGTCACCCGCAGG
>CALHBQ010000073.1 GCA_937930815.1 uncultured Saprospiraceae bacterium
CCGCAACCAGAGATAGTAGTTAAAATCAAATTCTATCTAAAATTTGCAGGAATAAAATTTAAACCGAATTTATATGAAATTATTAGTTTGTATTAGTAAAACGCCTGATACGACTTCCAAAATCGCCTTCACAAACGGAAACTCCGAATTTGATACGACTGGCATCCAATACATCATGAATCCTTATGATGAATGGTATGCATTGGTTCGAGCAATTGAATTGAAGGAAGCTGCTGGCGGTTCTGTAACTGTTATTAATGTTGGCCCAGCTACCAATGATCAAACGATTAGAAAAGCATTGGCAATTGGTGCAGATGATGCAATTCGCGTAAATGCAGAGCCAAAAAGCTCAATGTTCGTCGCAAAGCAAATTGCTGAGCAAGCAAAAGCAGGTGGTTACGATATGGTCTTTTTAGGAAAAGAAACCATCGACTACAATGGTTCTGAAATCGGAGCCATGGTCGCAGAATATCTTGATCAACCATACATTTCTTATGCGACAAAATTGGAGGCTACTGGTAATCAAGCTACGGTTGAAAGAGATATTGAAGGTGGAATTGAAACGGTTAACCTTTCAACTCCATTCGTCTTAAGTGCTGCAAAAGGATTGGCTGAACAGCGAATTCCAAATCTGCGTGGCATCATGATGGCCATAAGAAAACCAATGAATGTGGTGGAGCCAGTTGGAGCAAATGACCCTGCTGTAACTGTTTCATTCGAATTGCCACCTGCCAAAACAGGTGTAAAATTGGTTGACCCAGAAAATATGGGTGAATTGGTTCGTTTGCTAAAAGAAGAAGCAAAAATTATATAAGAACACGTTGAAAGTTGAAAGTCATAAGTTGAACGTTCAACTTTGAATATTCAACATATAACCTTCAACTCAAAAATATAAAAATATGGTTTTAGTATATGCAGAAAGTCCGGGAGGACAATTAAAAAAAGCAGCCTTTGAGGCAATAACTTACGGTAAAAAAGTAGCTGATTTGTTGGGTGTAGATTGTGCAGCGATTACATTGGGTACCAATGTTGCCGATGCAGGTCAATTAGGAAAATATGGAGCTTCAAAAGTTTACAATATTGGTTCTGCCAATTTGGATGGTTTTGATAGCCAACTTTATACAAAAGCGATTGCAGATGCAGCTGGACAATTAGGCGCAACAACCGTAATCCTTTCACATACTTCTACTGGAAAATCACTTTGTGGTCGATTGGCAGTAAGAATGGATGCAGGTTCTGTTTCAGGAGCAAGTGGTCTTCCAACCAATGATGGTTCTTTTAAAGTTACAAAAGGTGTTTTCTCTGGAAAAGCCGTTGCAACTTATGAAATCAACACGGAAAACAAAGTTATCTCCTTAATGGGAAATGCTTTGAAACCAGAAGATACAGGTGCTGAGGTAGGAGTTGATGCTTTAGGAATTGAAGTTGGTGCAAGTGCATTGACAACAGCTCAATCAAAGCAATCAGGCGAAATGGTTCCATTACCAGAAGCGGAATTGGTGGTCAGTGCAGGTCGTGGTCTTAAAGGCCCTGAAAACTGGGGAATGATAGAAGAATTAGCTGGCATTTTAGGTGCAACTACGGCGTGTTCTCGTCCAGTAGCAGATACAGGCTGGCGTCCTCATCATGAGCACGTAGGACAAACTGGTGTGGCGATTCGTCCAAATCTTTATATCGCAATTGCTATCTCTGGAGCGATTCAGCATTTAGCAGGAGTGAATAGCTCGAAAGTGATTGTCGTTATCAATAAAGACCCAGAAGCACCTTTCTTCAAAGCTGCTGATTATGGAGTTGTTGGAGATGCTTTTGAAGTGGTTCCAAGATTGATTGAGGCGTTTAAAAGTAGTACGTAACGTGGAGCGGTGCTCCGCGCACCAATCAATAAAAAAATCCGCCAAGTCGTTTGATTTGGCGGATTTTTTTGTTTAAAATGTATTTTGAAAAATCAAATTTTTGACCTGAATTGGGTACAAATTCAGAGACAAAAGCAACATAATCTTGAATTCTTTAAAATCTATAATTAACTACAGAAATGAAAAAACTTATTGCAATTGCCCTAATGATCGCATTAATTGTTCCAGCTTATGCCCAGTTTGGAGGTTTGAAAAAAGCAAAAAAACGTTTACAACAAAAAGTAGAGGACAAACTTGAAAGACGCGCTGAACGTAAAGTTGATCGAGAAATTGATAAAGCACTTGATGATGTTTTTGATGGAAACAAGAAGAGAAAGTCAGATCAAACTACAGATTCAAATACAAATGAAGAGGAAGAAATTCCGGAAGTAGATATGTCTAAAATTGCAGGAATGTATGGTGGAAGCAAAGCGGATATTGCAAGTAGCTATACTTACAACCTTCAAGTAAAGTGGAAAATGACGCCTGAAAATGGCAAAGTCATGCACATGGAACAAATGATGTCAGAAGATGGAAAATCCATTTCAATTAGAACTCAAGGGCATAAAGTAATTCAGGATTTTGATAAAATGAAAATGATTACCCTTATGGAAGGTAATCACCTAATGATAATGGATTTGAATAAAATCTTAGACTTTGCAGAAGATTTTGCAGATGAAGACAATGATGATGTCGTGGAAGGACAAATTGAATTTACAGGAAAAACTAAAATTATTGCCGGTTACAATTGCGAGCAAATCCTTTATAAAGGTGAAAGAGGCGAACAAACAGAAACTTGGTACACCAAAGATTTGAATGGTTTGTCTTCCAATTATTATGAAAATTATTTCAAATCGAATCCAGAACTAAGCAGCCAATACAGTAAACTATCCGGTATGCCGCTTGAGATGACAACCACTACCTCAGAAGGAGAAACAATTACGATGGAAGCAACTTCGATAACAAAAGAAAAAGTCACTTATAATATGAGTGAATTTAAGGTTATGAATATGGGATATTAGTCTGTAAATCAATTAATTAGATTAGAATAAAAAATCCGCCAAGTCATTGACTTGGCGGATTTATATTTTAGTACGAATATTTTGATTCAGACAAAAACTTACGCCTTCGTAAAAATCCACTTCATTATCTCCATCGCTGAAGCCTTCTTTCCATACATCAAAATGCCAACTCGGTAAATACGACCTGCCAGCCAAACAAAGAACAAAACAGTTCCAAACAATAAAACCAACGAAAGCGCTATTTGCCACATAGGCGGGTCAAAAGCCATTCGAGCAGGCATCACAATAGGGGAGAACAGCGGAAAAATCGAAGACCAAACTGCCAAACTACTATCAGGTGACTGTACGGCCACTATCATTATATACAAAGCCAAAATAACTGGAATTGAAATCGGCAAGGTCAGAGATTGCGCTTCACCCATATCGTCCCCAATCGCAGAACCAACTGCTGCAAACATTGAGGCGTACAAAAAGTAGCCTCCCAAGAAGTATAAAATGAATAATGGAACAATCAACCACCAATTCATTTGAGCTAATTCATTCATCGCCATATGCATCATGGCTTCCATGTCATCTGGATTGATGCCACCTTGTGCAGCTTGCATTTCTTCTAATCGGCTATTATCAAACCCAAAAATGATTTGTACCAAAAAAGAAATAGCTGGAATCAATATTGCCCAAACCGTCACTTGCGTTAAACCAACAGCTCCAACGCCAATGATTTTACCCATCATTAATTGGAAAGGTTTGACAGAAGAAATCATCACTTCAACAATACGAGTGGTTTTTTCTTCCATAACACTACGCATGACCATCATTCCATAAACGAAAACAACAGTGTACATGATGAAACCCATCATCATCCCAAAGAAAACCCCAACTACAGAAGAGAAGGTGGTTGCATTGTCTTCATTTGGATCCAGTGGTTCTGGATCAACTGTGACATTGACGCCCAAAGCATCGATCTGTTTGGATTCAAGGTTTAGCTCACTAATTTTATAATCACGAATCGACTTTTCTATCCTTTTTTCGATAAAGGAACTCATATCGGCAGAAGGCGGCTTTTCTGAATAGTAGTAAACCGTTTGCTCTTTGACATATAAGTCATTGATTTCCGGAATCACCAAAACCCCATCAAATTGCTCCTCAGCAACAGCAGCTTTTAATTCGTCTAAAGATTTATTAGGAAATTGGAAGTATAGTTTTTTCGCATCACTTATCTTTTTTTCTAAAATATTGCCTTTATCAATCACAGCAACGATTTTTTCTTCATCGCTTTCGTATGAAAAAATAAATCCTACAATAATGAAAAACAGCCCAAAAGCAAGAGGGGTAAGTAATGTTCCGAGAATAAAAGAGCGTTTTCTAACTCGTGTAAGATATTCTCGTTTTATAATTAGCCAAAGTTTCTTCATAAAACAGTCAAAATATTAGGTGATTGTTGGGATCAAAGATAGAAATTGAAGTGAGCAAAAAAAATGGAACTTTTTTCTGTAAATTTTCTTTTCAAATATTGGGAAAAAAGAAAAATGAATTTACATTTGCACCCGCTTGAAAAGCAAGCGTATAAATTTACATATATTTTTTTGGTGCGGTAGCTCAGTTGGTAGAGCAATGGACTGAAAATCCATGTGTCGGGGGTTCAATTCCCTCCCACACCACAAAGCTCACGATTAACGTCGTGGGCTTTTTTTGTGCCTTTTTCTAAAAACCTGCGTCTATAATAATCGAGCGGTCTTAACATTTTCTTTAAATGATATTATAGCTTTTTCTCTATTGATAGGTGCTTGATTATCAGTTTTTTACGCAATTGTCCTAATTAATTAGGATACTTTTGTAAAATTATTAAGAAAAGTTTTACATTAGCCGCCTCACCTTTTTGTTAGTTTGATTACTATGAGAAAACAAAAAGGTTTTACTCACTGATACAAAATTGATTAACAACTTTTTTCACACTTAAAGTAAAACTATTTTACAATGAATAGGACTATCCTTCTTATTCTCCTGTTTCTGTTTTTGTTGTTTGTATTGTTTTCTGGGGCTAGATATTTTTCTAATCTTTTATGTCCTGAAGACGGTGCTACTAACTCAACTGGTGTTGTACCTGCAACTACCGGAGGCGATGCCTACTGCGGACCATGGAGTATTTCAGACAAAAATTTTTCACAAAGCTCAAATCGTTACATGAGATTCGCAAGAGACGAATATGATGTAGTGCCTTACGCTCAGGATGTTGAAAATTTGATCAACGAAACTTCTGAGTATCTAATCGCAAACCAAGATAGAGCTGTAACTATTGTTGGTGTTTACGATGAATCAGAGTCTAACGCGAGTATTCTTCCTGATTTAGGTTTAGCACGTGCAGACGCAATTAAAACACTTCTTGAAGAACTGGGAGTTGAATCTGCAAATATAAACACAGAGTCCACTACCGTAGAAGGCGAAGGCTTTATGTCAGACACTCTATGCCACGGTGCCGAATTTCGTTTTGGTGAAGCAGGAGGAGATGATGACAGAATTGGTGCAATTGGAGATAGGCTTTCCGCTGAGCCAGTTAGACTATATTTTGATACCGATGCAAAAGAGCCAAATCTTGATGCTCAAAATCGTCAAGACTTAGCTGATATTATTTTTTACTTAGATAAAGTATCTTCAAGTAGAATAGAAGTATCTGGACATACCGACAATATTGGTAAAGGAAATGAGCGTCTTTCGCGCAAGCGTGCTGAATATACTGCTGAATATTTGGCAAATAAAGGTGGCATAAGCGAAGATAGAATGGATTCAAAAGGATACGGTGACAGCAGACCAATCGCTGACAATGGTTCAGAAGATGGACGTGCGCAAAACCGTAGAGTTGAAGTGATTCTGTTAAACTAAATTTTAAAAAACTTTAAATTTTTATAAAATGATTTTGATTTGGTGTTTTTTATATCCATTTCTTTTCGGGTTATTATCGGCTTTGTTAGGAGGCTGGATCGGTTGGTTATTATACAATCCAAGAGAAAGGGTAGTTGAGGTTGAAAAACCTGTTGAGGTAATTAAAGAAGTTGAAAAGATTGTTGAGGTAGTAAAAGAGATAGAAGTACCTGTAGAAGTTATTCGCGAAATTCCTGCTGCTGCTACTGTTATGGCTGCTGCTGCTCCTATCGAAATAGAGAAGATTGTCGAAGTGGAGAGAGTGGTTGAAGTTGTAAAAGAAGTACCTGTAGAGGTAGAAAAGATAGTTGAAGTTGAGAAAATCGTGGAGATTATCAAGGAGGTACCTGTAGAACGAATCGTTGAAATTATTAAAGAGGTACCTGTAGAAGTAGAAAGAATCGTTGAAATCGAAAAACCGATTGAAGTGATTAGAGAGGTTCAGGTTATCAAAGAAGTACCTGTAGATGTAGAACGAATTGTTGAGATCATCAAAGAAGTTCCAGTCGAAGTCGAAAGAATTGTTGAAGTTCAGAAGATTGTCGAAGTAGAAAAGATTGTTGAGATCATCAAAGAGGTACCTGTCGAAATCGAAAAAATCGTCGAAGTCGAAAAGATCGTCGAAGTAGAAAAACCTGTCGAAATCGAAAGAATCGTTGAGGTTACTAAAGAAGTTCCGATTGAAGTTGAGAGATTGGTTGAAGTCGAGAAGATTGTCGAAAAAATCGTGGAGGTCGAGAAGATAGTCGAAGTAGAAAAGATTGTCGAAGTAGAAAAGATTGTCGAAGTAGAAAAGATTGTTGAAGTCGAGAAAATTGTTGAGGTCGAGAAGATTGTCGAAGTTGACAAAATTGTTGAAGTCGAGAAGATTGTTGAAGTTGACAAAATTGTTGAAGTCGAAAGGATTGTTGAAGTTGACAAGATTGTCGAAGTCGAAAAAATCGTCGAAGTTGATAGAGTTGTTGAAGTCGAGAAAATTGTCGAAGTTGACAGAATTGTTGAAGTCGAGAAGATTGTCGAGGTTGACAAAATTGTCGAAGTTGAAGTAATTCGAGAAGTTGAGGTTATTAAAGAAGTACCTGTTGAGGTAGTTCGTGAAGTAATCGTTGAAAAACAAATCGACTTTGATTCACTTCGCGCAATGATGTCTGGACTTGAGACAAAAGAAGTTTCTCGTACCATGGGAGATGAAACTCGTACTAAAGGAGAGGAGCGTGTCGTTGAACGAAGAGCAAAAGCGGGTAAAAGATCAACGAAGAAAGATGACCTTAAAAAAGTAGAAGGTATCGGACCAAAAATTGAGGAATTACTCAATAATGCCGGAATCACTACTTGGAATGCGCTTTCTAAAGCAAGTGGCGCAAGGCTTAAGGAAATTCTTGATGCTGCTGGACCACGTTACCGAATTCATGACCCAGGAACATGGCCTGATCAAGCTAAAATGGCTGACGCAGGCAAATGGGATGAATTGGATGCTTGGCAAAATGATTTGAAAGGTGGTAAGTGATAGCTTACTCTAAATCATAAAAATAACAGAGGGTGTGTCGTTAATTCGGCACACCCTTTTGTTTTTCGTTTAAAGTCAGGCAATTATTTCATTCAAATAATTATTTTTATCCCAACTTAAAAATTAACTATGCGTGATTCTTTTTTGATGCTTCTTTTGATAATTGCTTTTTCGACAAATTTACTTAGTCAACAAACCTATATTCACTGTGGGAATTTGATAGATGGCATTTCAAATACGACGAAAGGCAATCATACTATCATCGTTGAGGGGAATTTAATAAAGAGTGTAAAAAAGGGATTTGTAGAACCTCCAAGCGGAATCGCATCTTTGGATTTAAAAAGTAAAACAGTTCTTCCTGGGTTGATGGACATGCACATCCATATAGAGCATGAGACCAACCCGAATCGATATCTCCAACGATACACTCAAAACGATGCGGATATAGCTTTTGAAAGTGCACGTTTTGCCGAAATAACTTTGATGGCGGGATTCACTACGGTAAGAGATTTAGGAGGAACAGGGGTGAATGTGGCTTTACAGAAAGCAATTCATCGAGGTATTGCCGTTGGTCCGAGACTTTACACTTCAGCAAAGAGCATAGCTGTAACTGGTGGCCATGCTGACCCAACCAATGGAGCGAGGAAAGGAATATATGACGCTCCCGGCCCCGAAAATGGAGTTGCTGATGGCATAGATGAATGTAGAAAAGCAGTAAGGCAGCAAGTTAAAAATGGAGCAGATTTAATAAAAATAACGGCCACTGGTGGCGTATTGAGTGTGGCAAGAGATGGAAAACGCCCAGCCTTTACCTTTGATGAAATTAAAGCAATCATTGAAACCGCTAATGATTTTGGGATTCACGTGGCTGCTCATGCACATGGGGATGAAGGTATGAGAAGAGCGGTTGAAGCAGGCATCCACAGTATTGAGCACGGCACCATGATGAGTGAGAAGACAATGGATTTGATGATAAAAAAAGGAACATGGTACGTCCCAACGATTACGGCTGGAAAGGCAGTTGCTGATTCGGCAAGAGTCGAGAATTATTTTCCAGCCGTGATAGTTCCTAAAGCATTGGAAATTGGACCACAAATTCAAAAAACATTTGAAAAGGCATATAAGCGCGGAGTAAAAATCGCTTTTGGTACTGATGCAGGTGTTTTTCAACATGGAAAAAACGCACTTGAATTTCAATACATGACCGAAGTTGGAATGGATCCAATGGTTGCCATAAAATCATCTACAGTCAATGGAGCTAAACTCTTAGGTATCTTTGATAAAGTTGGTAGTATTGAATCTGGAAAATGGGCAGACATTATCGCTGTTGAGGAAGATCCGATAAAAAATATTAGTACCTTAATGGACGTGAAATTCGTAATGAAAGACGGAAAAATTTATAAAAATAAATAAAGGCTAGTGAGTTCAATTATTTTTAATTTTGTAACCGTTGAAAGTTGAATGAATCTCTCTTAATAGATACAACCTTAAACTTTTTTCTAAAACCCTGAAAAGTCAATCAATTTAGAATAAATAATTTTTTGACAAAAAATAAAATTGATGACCAACAAAAAGTACATTTTTTGCATCTTACTTTCAGTATTGGCATTTAATCTATCTGCACAATTTGAATTTAACTGGGGAGCAGGTTTAGGGATCCATCAAGTTGGAAGCCGTTATGCACCAGGATTGGTGGTTGCTCCAAGAGTGAATATAATAGATTTGAGTGAAAGCGCAAGTTTAGCAATCGGAACCAAGGCCAGTTTTATTTATTTTAGTTTGGCGGAAGGATCTCAAGAATTGCCTGAAACAAGAATTGGATTTGACGCTCCAGTTTTTGCGATGGTAAATATTGGTCGAGAAGCAAATGACTATTCAATTGAACAAATGGGTTTCGTGGTTGGAATTGGATATTCCTTTGGGCAAATGACTTTGTCGGGTGACAATTATGAAGAAATTGTAAAAGCTGATGGCGTTTGTTTGATGGGGGGATTGAGGTTTCAAGCATTTGGCAATCGGTCAATGGGCGTTAATGTTTCCCAAACTTTTGGCAGAGGAACGCACAAGGGAAGTTTAAATTCGTTATCAGTACGATTATTGTACTATTTCGGAGAACAATAAATTGAAAATATCGAACTCTTTAATTTCTAAAGGGTTCGAAATTGACAAGACTTTATACTGGAAAATTTCGTGGTGTAAATTGGATGCGTAAAAGGTAAAGACCTATAACAGGGTGTTTAATTTCATTTAACTAAAAGTAATTTTTTCTTACTCAAATGGGAAAGCAAAAAACAATATTTGATTTATTTCGGCAGGAAGATGAGCAATTCTCTTCTCAGCCTTCTAATGATGCGTGGTCAAAATTGGAACGCAAATTAGATGGTAAAAAAGAAGTTGTCGTTCCAATTCGAAGAATTAATTGGTGGACTATCGCTGCAAGTTTTGTAGCCTTAGTAGGGGCCGTTTTTATTTTGCAAAGAAGCCCGAATAATTCAGCGAGCAAAGCAGTCGCTGAGAACTCCATGATGGAAGAATCAGCTGCTTTTTATGTGGAAGATTTGGTTTACACTGACTCAGAAAGTGATTTTCAAAAAGAATGGCAGGTTTCAAATAAATACCGTGCATTGTTTGCAGATTATAAACCTGATTTTCAAAAGAATGAAGACTTGGCCTTTAACAATGCCTCTAAAATTAAGGCTCGAATCAATCAAAAACCTCAAATTCGGACTAAGCCTGATCATCTAATAGCTGAAAAAAGAAATAATGTTGAGATTACAAATACAATGGCTGATCAAGCGCCAATTGCTGAAAATAAAATAACAGACCAAACGACAGGAGCATTAGTGATTGCTCCTCAAAATGGAGAAATAGCAGCTAACGAATCTTTTCAAGATTATGATCAAGCAGAAGGAGAAGTTGCGTCTAATATTTCTATCTCAATAAATACGGAAGCTGCGCCAGTTCGTAAATCGAAAAGTGTAGCTAAGAAAATTAATGATTTGAGTAACCTTCAATGGTTGGTCGGTACATGGGAGCAGAAAAGAGCAGATATGAAGTCTGTCGAAAAATGGGTGGCAGATTCTTCAAATGCGATATGGGGAACAGGTTATTTATTGCAGGAGGATGATACTATTTTTACGGAGAATATGTGTATCAAACAAATAGAAGATAAAATCTATTTCTTTCAAAATATCGATACTGTTAACGAGCAAACTAAGTTCGTTTTGTCATCGAATACCAGTAATAATTGGAATTTCAAAAATAGTGGGGGAGCGCCAAAGAATTTGATAATATCTAACGCCTCTAGTTCAAAATATGAATTTGAGATACAAGAGATTGCTCCGACACAAACTCATTTTCTTCGTCAAAGAAACATTCTTCAATCAAACAATGCCTTTCGGCAAATGAATAAAGTTGATTGATCGAGCCTTAATGAATTAAAAGTGCTTGTTTTTTTCTTGTTTGGAAGCTTTCCATTCAACATATTTCCCGACATAATTTCCTGGGTGGAAATACATTTTTCCAGAGATTTTAGAATCTTTGGATGAACCTATAAATCGTACTCTTTCGCGCTTGCCTTTCCTTTTTTTGTCACAGACAAAATTTATATTACTACCGTTTACATTAATAATAACTGGCAATCCTTGGAAAGTTCCAATGGCAATCGGTCCCGTTCTTGGCTCGATGATTAGAATTGCATTTTTTTCTTCTCCCTCAATTTCTAACTCCCATTTACCTTCTAACTCGACGGCGTCGGTAGAATATTGCGCTTGGATGGAAAAACTGCATAGTAAAAAGAAAAATAAGGTAAGGGGAAAATAATTTGTACTCGGTAATGTCATGATTCATAGAAATTTAAGTCTGTAACTCGGCTAAAAATAGTAAAAACTCTGATATTTCAATAAGAAACTCATAGTTTTCTATTAATTTTAAGAGTAAATACCGAAATAGTTTATTCTGGTATTAAAGATTTTATAGTTCCATTTCAGGAATATCACCTTCCACTATTAATCGACCTGCCGTTGCTTTTTCAATTTCTTCTACGGTCACGCCCGGTGCTCTTTCGAGCAATTTGAATCCTTTGTCTGTGATATCTAAAACAGCCAAGTTGGTGACCACTTTCTTGACACATTTTACACCAGTCAAAGGAAGACTACATTGTCTCAAAAGTTTTGATTGGCCGCGTTTGTTGCTATGCATCATGGCAACAATGATATTTTCGGCGGAAGCCACCAAATCCATTGCACCTCCCATGCCTTTTACCATTCGACCTGGAATTTTCCAATTGGCAATATCACCTTGATCCGAAACTTCCATTGCACCCAAAACAGTCAGATTGATATGTTGACCCCTTATCATCGCAAAACTGGTCGCACTGTCAAAAATTACTGCACCTGGCATCGCTGTGATGGTTTGTTTTCCTGCATTTATCAAGTCGGCATCTTCTTCTCCTTCAAATGGAAAAGGCCCCATACCTAAAATCCCATTTTCTGATTGAAAAACGACATTTACATCTGTTGGAACATGGTTCGCAATCAAGGTCGGGATACCGATTCCCAAATTGACGTACCAATTGTTTTGAAGTTCTTGAGCTATCCGTTGAGCTATTTGATCTTTGCTTAGCATCTATTTTTTATTTGTAAAAAAGCGGAAGAATCTTTTTAGATCTTTGACTTGTTTAGTTTGAAATTTATGATTCACGTTGGCGAATGGTGCGTTGTTCAATTCGTTTCTCATAATCTTTACCTTGAAAAATTCTTTGAACAAAAATACCCGGGGTGTGAATAAAATTCGGGTCTAATTCACCTGGTTCAACCAATTCCTCTACTTCGGCAATAGTAATTCTACCTGCCATTGCCATCATTGGGTTAAAATTCCGAGCAGTTCCTTTATAAATAAGGTTACCAAAACGGTCTCCTTTCCAAGCTTTTACAATTGCAAAATCAGCGGTTAGCGCAGATTCTAAAAGGTGAGGTTTACCATTGAACCATCTAACCTCTTTGCCTTCTCCAACCTCAGTTCCAAAACCAGCAGGGGTAAAAAAAGCAGGCATTCCAGCACCGCCAGCATAGCATCGAGCAGCAAGCGAACCTTGAGGAATCAAATCAACTTCCAATTCACCAGAAAGCATTTGACGTTCAAATTCGTCATTTTCCCCTACATAAGATGAAATCATTTTTTTGATTTGCTTTTTTTGCAAAAGCAGGCCTAAACCGAACTCATCAACGCCTGCATTATTGGAAATACAGGTAAGACCATTGACATTTTTTTTGACCAATTCGGTGATACAATTTTCAGGAATACCGCAAAGACCGAACCCTCCGAGCATCAAAGTCATATTACTTTCGATGCCTTCACAGGCGGCTTTTGCATTCGCGACACGTTTATCCATTTCAATTAATTTTGGTCGCCAAAGTTAATTGAAATAGCGAGATTTATTGTACGGCCTTGGTTATTTTATGGAAATTTAAAACGAAGAAAACGGCTGGTAAGAATTCATCCAACTTGCTTGAATGTTACAAGCAAGTTGGATAATATTTTTAGAATAATTCTAATTTCTTAATAATTACACCTTCTTCGGTATAGATTCGGATAGAGTAAAATCCCGTTGTAAATTGATCTTTAGACAGCTGAACTTGATTGGCCGTACCATCTTTTAATATCAATTTTCCATTTGAATTGAAAATTTCAATTTTTTCGATGGGAAGTTGCGTTTCAATATTCAAAATTTGACCTGTCGTTGCCGGGTTTGGGAAAACTTTTATTTGATTTTCTGAATTTTCATCAACAGAAGAAACACCACATTCTTGGCTGTCTAACCAATTGAATGCGTCTGTGAAAATTTGAGTTCTATTCGAAAAATCTACTGTGTGACCGACTCCTTGAAGGAGGTTGGATTCAACACAGGCATCATTTCGCTCTAAGGCATTTATAAAACGAGTAAATCTTGAACTTGGCGAATCATTACTGCCGTGGATAAGATAAAATGGTTGGTCTTTTGCATTTTCAAACCAAGCTTCATTTCCAGAAAAGGCTTGTGCGGCGGCTCCAATTGGCATAAACCCAGCAAATCTATTTACATGATTTAAACCATATGAATAAACGGTACGTCCACCCCATGAGAATCCCATTACAAAAATTTTATCTTCATTGACATTGTACCATTGAAGCATAGAGTCAATCATCACGGTAGTAAATGCGGTATCAATAGGATCATCTATTTTGCCATCTGTACCTCCATCGGGACAAATCAAAAGTAGGTTGTTTTCTTCTACAAAATCGATCAAATGGTCTCTCCAACTTGTTGAGTTCCATCTACTTGTGTTCAAAGGATGTAAGCCTAACATCATTTTTGAAGGAGTATCTTCATTATAATTTGAAGGAACGTAGATAGAATATTTCTTAGCTGGATCGGTTTGGAAGGCTAATGTTTGGTCAATACTTTCTTGTCCAAAAAGTGAAGAAGACAAGAAAACCAAACAATACAAAAGGATATTTTTAAACATATGGTTAATTTTTAGGTAAAACTATGCTTGATCGCTGAATATCAAGGCTTTAGATTAGAAAAATTGAAAAAAAGTCCGCAATTTGCGATTGAGAATAAAATCAATGAATTTTTAAAGCAGTGTTTTTGCTATTAAGGAGGCGCCCTCATTCTTTTGTTTCATTGATAACGCAGACCCCAACCTTTAGAGAATCTACACATAGACATAACCATGAATTATTCTAAAATGTATAGAATCGGATATCTGGTTTCGGCTAGTTTGACCGTTCTATTATTACTACTTTGGCTTTCTAGAGAACTTAGAGTTTTCTATGTTGGTTGGCCACAAGACCTAATCACTCCTGCATTATTGTTCGGAATGGTAGGCTTAAGTTTTGTGATTTTAAGTAGGGGACATCAAAAACAAAAGAAGAAATCTCATTAGACTTTTTTTGCTGCTTTTGAATAAAATTTCTTGCCTTCGCGCGCCATGTTTCTCAACATTGGGCTACAGCGATAACGCTCTTCATGGTATTCGTCAAATAGTCTATCCAAGGTTTCAACACAATGAACGATTCCTTTTTCGTCAGCCCATTGCAGCAATCCTTTTGGGTAGTTTACTCCTTTTTCCATGGCTAAGTCTAAATCTTCTTTTGACGCAATTTTTAGATAAAGTGCATCGGCTGCTTCGTTGATGAGCATAACAACGATTCTCCAAACGATTTGCTCTCCAAGGTCTTTATCTTTATTTGGTGCTGGTTTTTCTGCATTTTCACCGTAGTCAAAATATCCTTTACCCGTTTTTCTACCTAACCAACCCGCTTCCGAAAGTCGTTTTTGCGTAAAAGAAGGTTTATAGCGAGGATCATGGTAAAATGACTTCCAAACAGATTCTGTCACTGCGTAATTCACATCGTTTCCAATAAAATCCATTAATGTAAATGGTCCCATACGGAAACCGCCTAGTTCGGTCATTGCCCAATCTATCGTTGTGAAATCTGCAAATCCTTCTTCATAGATACGAATCGCTTCTCCATAAAAAGGACGTGCCAATCTATTGACAATAAAGCCAGGTGTGTCTTTTACTAAAACAGTCAATTTTCCCCAAGAGTCTATCAAATCCCTTGCCTGTTGAGTTATTGCAGGAGCCGTTTGCATGGCAGGAATGATTTCAACCAACTTCATAACTGGAGCAGGGTTGAAAAAATGAATTCCAATAAATCGTTCTGGATTAGCAACCGAACCAGCAATTGAGGTAATAGATAGGGAAGAAGTGTTTGATGCTAAAATACAATCTTTCGAAACGATATCAGCCAATTGATCAAAGACATCTTTTTTGATATCTAAATTTTCAATAATAGCTTCGATAATGAGTCCACAATCTTTGTAAGC
>CALHBQ010000074.1 GCA_937930815.1 uncultured Saprospiraceae bacterium
ACTTCCTGAACTACCTCAATTTCTTTAATCACCTCCACTTCGTTGGTAACAATAACAGGTACTTCTTTCGTGATTTCTACTTCCTTGATAACCTCTTTTGTTGAGTTCATCATTACTGGAACTTCTACTTTCAAAGTAACCTCTTTGATAGTTTCGATAGTATTGGTTGTCGTTACAGGTATCTCTTTAGTTACCTCAACTTCTTTCACTGTTTCAATTCTATTTGAAACTGGGATTGGAACTTCTTTAAATACTTCTACTTCTTTGATTTTTTCAAGTACTGTTTCGACTGGAACAGTTACTTCTTTAATCATTTCAACCTCCTTCATCTTCTCGATGGATTCAGTTACTGGTGTTGCGATTTCTTTAGTAATCTCAACGATATCCACTTTGTGGATGATTTTTTCTACCTCAACTGGAATCTCTTTGATGACCTCTACTTCTTTCAACTTGATGACTTCTTTAATCACCTCCACAGGTACTTCTTTGATTACTTCTACCAGTTTGATAACCTCCACTTCTTTTATCACTGCCACAGGAATCTCCTTAACGACAACGACTTCTTTGATTTTTTCTATTTCTCTGATAACCTCAACCGGAACTTCTTCTCTTACGATGACCTCTTTGATCACTTCTACTTCCTTGATGATTTCAACAGGTACTTCTTTGATCACTTCTACTTCCTTAATCACCTGTACCTCTTTGATGACCTCAACAGGTACTTCCTTTATTACCTCTACTTTTTTGATTACTTCTCTTTCGTTATAAACAGGGACAACAACTTCTTTGATAACTGTAACCTCTTTGATTACTTCTACTACATTAGTCGTTTGAACAGGTACTTCTTTAACAACTGGTACTTCTTTAAATATTTCTACCTCGTTGGTCAATTGAACAGGTACTTCCTTTATTACTTGAACTTCCTGAACAGAAGTGACCTCTCTCGTTAATTCTACCGTTATTTCTTTGTTGACATTTACAGGTTGAAAAACATTTACTTCTCGAAGAACCTCAACTGGTTTTTCTTTTGTAACCTGTATTTCTTGAAAAGAAACTCTATCGCGAAAAACTTCCACAGGAACTTCTTTCACTACTTCGATTTCTTTAATGATTTCTACAGTTTTGATCACCTCTACTGGAACTTCTTTTACCACTTCGACTGTCTTTATAACTTCACGAGTTGGCATCATTCGGTCATCTAACAATAAGGCATAGACGCCTTCAGATTGTTTTAAATTCAAGCCAACTACTTTTTGTAGTCGATTGATAAATTTGTTCTTTCCCTGCTTCATTTTTAGAATGTGTTTTTTTTGTATTAAAAATAATTTTAATGTTTACGAATAGTCTTACGGAGCTTTTTTGAAAAAGGTATCATTTTTAAACTATAATAAATATCAATTATTAATATTAAAAAAGATGATAAAGTATAATGATCTTTTGACCAAAAAAAACGGAGTACGTCACCTACTAAAGAAACCATCGTCATAGTTTTACCAAATCGGACAAGAACCTTGAAGTTTGTTAATCTAAATAATATTTTTGTCCCTGTTTTGAGTTTACCTTTTAGAATGTTTACGTTTCCTTTTTATGAAGAAAATTGATAAAAATAAAAGTCTGGTTGTTCAAAATCAAGGCATGGTCAGTTTTACCAAACTTCAATTGGGGATAACTGATAAATTTATAAAAAGAGAAGCAACAGACTGGCTCAAAAAAGCCAAATCCTATCTCCAAGAAAATGCTTACCCAGAAACAATCGACGCCTGCAACAAAGCCATTGAAATCACACCAAATGACGCGGCACCTTATAGGATTTGTGGTATTGCAAAGATGCTGCTCGGTGATTACGCAGATGCCTTAGAAGATTTTGAGTCGGCGATTAAAAAAGACCCAACAGATATAGAGACCTATTTGGAAAGGGGATTCATGCATTATGACCTGAAAGATTATGAATTGGCGATTGCGGATTTTTCAAGTGTCATTGCGATTGATGATAACCATGCGCAAGCCTTCTTTAGTAGAGGATATGCCTATTACGATTTGGGGAAAGTTGAAGAAGCAATCGACGATTTTTCAAAAACAATTGATATTGATGCGAATCATGTGGAGGCGCTTTACAATAGAGGTTTTGCCAGATTTGATGTTAAAAATTATCGAGGAGCAGTTGCAGATTTTACAGAGGTGCTTAAATTGCGGCCAGAGGATATGAATGCCCATGCAAATCGAGGAGAGGCCCGTTATCATTTGGGTCATCTGAGAGGAGCAATTGCTGACTTTACAGAAGTCATTAAATTGGATGAAGAAGCAGCCAATGCCTATTACAACAGAGGCGTCGCTCAATCTGATTTATTGAATGAATTTGAGGCAAAGAAAGATTTGGAGATGGCACTTTCGTTGGAGCATCCTGGGGCACGGGAGGCGCTTGATAAGATTCTGTTGAATAATGATCGGCGGTTTTAGAGGAGCCAGTTACCGGTTGCCGGTTGAGCGATTCGGCAACGATGCGTACTTCGAGCGCAGCCGAGAAGCACATGCATGGAAATCGGATCTTCGCTCGTGTGTTTCTCGGCACTTCGACTTCGCTCAGCACGACGCTTCGCTCGAAGTACGGCTCAGTTTAGAACATAAAATTTGAATTAACTAAAACTGTAATCACATTTTTTTACCAAAAAGAACACATAAACACATTGAAACAATCTACTCATCATATAGAAGAAATTCGACCAATATTAATCAAGCATTTAGCGGATGCAGTTGAAAGTATTCATCTGGCGATTGGGTGGATTGATGAAATTGGAATAGAAGGATTGCTGCGCAAAAAAGCTTTTGAAGGTGTAGAAGTAATCCTGATTTTGATAGAGGATGAAAACTATCAATCCAAAACTGCTGACCTTCAAAATATGATGGATAGAGGTGTCCAAGTAATAACTTTAGACGAAAGCCAAAGAGAACATTTGATTGATCATAAATTTGGGGTCATTGATGGTTCGATTGTTTTGACTGGGAATTATGCGTGGGGTTTTAAGAATGCACCTAAAGAAGAACATGTCGCTATTACCGAAGCAGTTCCAACCTTGGCAAACGGCTTTGAATCCGAATTTGATTACCTCTCCAATATCGAAGAATTAGACGATGCAACCGTCAAACCCTCCAATCCAATTGTCGGTTTATTGAAAAAAATCGAGGTCGTAAAAACTTTGCTCGGAATGGGCGATACCGAATTTATTCAACTGCGTTTTAAAGAGTTTGAAAATTTTATTGAGGATGAAAATATCGCATTGATTCATGAACATCTGCTGAAAGAAAATTATGAGGAAGCACTCGAATTAATCAAGACCTTCATTCAATATCATCAACCATTACGAGAGTGTCTTGACCCACCGATAGATAGTTTGAAAAGAGAAATCCAAATGGTAGAAGATGAGATTGCGGCCATCAGCACGGAGTATAGCGAGACGCAGAAAACACTCCAAAAGTTTAGCAAATTGCATACGGATTGGTTGGGGAAAATATTGCAAGACTTGCTTTTTCAAACCAAAAAGAAATCGAGTATAGAAGCCAAGCTGTACAAAGACGATAAGGAAAAGCAAGCCGAGTATGAGGAGGCAAAAAAAGACCATGAAGAATACACCAAATCTTACGAATTGTCGAAAGAGGAAAAGGTAAAAACCTTGACAAAAGAAGAACAACGAGAACTCAAAAAACTATATCGATTCACTTCTATGAAATGTCACCCTGATAGAGTTGTAGAAGAATTGCACGACCAAGCTGAGGAGATTTTTATCGAATTGAATGAGGCGTACAAAGCGAATGATTTGGAACGCGTTCGCGAAATTAATACTCAACTAAAATCGGGCATCATGCTCGCCAAATCGGAAGGCATCACTGAATTGAAAAAACTGGAAAGCACTTATAAAACTTTAATCCAAAAACTGGAAGGATGGCAAGAAAAATTAAATGAGTTACACAAAGACCCATCCTATAAAGCGGTCAGTAGTATCGAAGATTGGGAATCTTATTTTTCTGATAAAAAAGAAATTTTGGAGCAGCAGTTGGAACGATTAACGACTTTTAATGAAGAACATGTTGACGTATTGGAGGCGGAGTAGACTTGTTTGATTATACGGATTCCCATAATCCAATATGAGGTACATCTTGATAAATAATCGGAATTCCTCGATTTTGAATTGGAGCAATTTTCTCATCAAAGTCCTTCGCTTGACCAAGCGAATAAAGATGAACTTTCAATAAAAGAATCGAATACTTTTCTGGAGAAGTAATATTTAATTGAATGCACTTTTGTTGGTGGATCGGAATCATTTGCGCGACGCGGCGCAATGACTCTATCAAATGCCGAAGCATACAAAAGAGATGCGGTTGTAGCTTCAATTTTTCCAATTCGTCGTTGCAAATCGATACGATTTTTTTATAATCGCGTTTGCGAATGAGTTCTTTTATTTCTTTTGAAAATTGCTTGATTTCAATCGGTTGAAGCGCTTGGGTGGAGTCAATTGTTGTCGGGTAAGTTTCTGAAAATGAAGGAGTTAGCGACATTTCTATAAATTCAGATTCCATAAATGAAACGCCTTGAAGTTGGTATTTGTCTCCGATTCGATCCAGCCACCAGGTGCCCAGTAAAGTCAATTTTTCTAATCGAATAAGCTTTCGTGAAAAAGGTAAACTGTCTCCATTACTTAACTCGGCATAGCGAGGCATTCGGCTGGTGTTCAGCTCGATTGCTTCCTTGATATGTCGGGTTAGGTTTTGCATTGAAATTAAAACTCAATGTACCATTGACTTATTTTAAATATCATCAAGGATTTCACTATCGACGGCAGACTCTTTATTGATCTGCCAAGGATTGCTTTTCCAAAACCAACCAATAAATGGCACTGAAAAGGAAAAGAACAAAATAACTTTACTGATAATTGAAGCCTCGCCTTCAAAGCTAATTACAAAAGTTAGAATAAGTAAAAGGTAAATGATTTGGGGAAGAATAGTGTAAAGCGTTTTTTGTGTTGGAGACAAATCTGCGTTCTCCAATTTTGTTAAGGTCAAATAAAGAATTCCTATTGATGGAAGACAAAAAATTAAGCTAAGAAGCCCAAAGCTGATGAAACTACCCATGGCATTTCCAATGAAAGAACCTTCCGATAAAATTGCAAATACAAATGAGGCAATTAATGAACCAGATAAATTATTTATAAGTACTAACTCTTGAATGAGGTCTGAAAAGTCTTTAGGTTGATTAGATTCCATGCTAATTAATTTAGTTTTTTTAAATGGCTTTCAATGTTGTTTACGAGTTTTTAGATTGAAGGTTTAATCTTCAAAAATCAATTTTTGATTACTTCAAAAAGCGTTCTTTTGCAAGTATATTTTCCACCAAACAATTCGCCCACTTCCGCTTTTAATTTTGCTGCAAAATTTTGGTTGTAATGATCGAGTGTTTCTTGATTTTCGCAAAGGTACTCTGAAACGAAAGTAACGGTATCGACCTCCACTTGCGAAATGACTTTTCTAAAAGTCCAACTTTTAAAGCAGCCAGTATTTACGACATCATTCAAATGTTTTTCGAGGAATAATTTTTTCCAATCCTCTGCTATTTCTTTAGAAACAGTACAAGCTACGCTGTAAATTATCATGATGTTAAATGCTTTTGAAGTTATATCATTTATGGTATTCCTGAATCTCATCATATAGGCGTTCAATTTTTTCAACAGAGAGGTAAATCCCTCTTCCTATGCCTTGGTCATGTGCGCACATCATGCCAATCACTTCGCCCCTTCGACTGAGCAGTGGGCTACCCGATGCTCCTGTAACTAAAACTTCGTCGGTCGTATCAATCGTAAGAAATTGACGATGGTGAATGGTCGGTTTATCTTCTTTTATAAAAAATGATCCATCGTTGGTGATGCCAGTGATGTAGATTTTTTCTCTGGAAATAGCACCTTCAAAAAGACGAAAGTAACGCTCATCTTTATGATTTTGAAAGTAATAAACTTGGCTACCTGGAAACCGCCTTCGACATCGAGCAGCTGCTTGATTCAGTAATTGAAAATTGTAATTATCAGGCTGCGTGATTTCAATAAAAAGTAAATCCGCAAGTACGTCTTCATGAACTTTGATGTCCACATCTTCGAACATTAGACTATGGAATCTTTTATTCACCCCTTCAAATCTGGCGAAGACTTCCAAACCTTCCAATATTTCTTCCTTTGTAGGAATTGCTCCTCCGTTGCTCGAAACTAAATGACGACAAGTGGTGATTCGGTAGGTTTGTTCGTAGGGTCGAGAGACGTAACCCATACAAAACCGCATCGATGATTGCTCTTTCTGGAATCGTAAATTATGGTCGATAGGTTTTACGAAGTTGGTCAAACTATTTTTGAAAAAACCAGCGATGTTTAGTTTTTTGGTAGGAGTATATTCCAAATAAATTAATGGATTTTGTTCCATTTTCATCTGGTCTCCTATTCTTTGTTTGGTAGCGGGCATTGTTTTTTTGTCTTCAAAAATTATCCAGTAATTGTCGAGCGCCTGAGTGCGATTCATCAATCAAAATGACCTTTTTTAAATCAGTCATTGCTCTATCATTATAACCCAATTTATGAAACAATGTTGCTCTTTGATAGAGTGCTTCTGCGTTTTTATAATTTACTTCAATCGCTTTTCCATAATTATTAATGGCCTTCAAATCATTGCCTGCTTTTCTATAAAGATTCCCTGCGCGTAAGTGATCGCTGCTTTCCAATTTGAACTGACCTCCATATTCTTCATGAAAGGAAATCGCTTCTGATAAGCTATCTTTTATATAATTTTCATTCGTAAAAAAATGCATGGCTTCATGATAGAGTGGGCCTTTGCCAATACCACTTTTGGCTGTTTCTATTAGCTTGTTTTTAGCTAAATCAAATTGGTCATTGTTCAACGCTTCCATTGCTTCAAAATAGGTAGAAGGGTAGTTTGAGGTTTGTAATATTCGTTGAAATTGGAAGCCATCATTATGGGTAGTTCGTCCGTCGTGCATGACTAGCGGTTCGGCGTTGGGGATGATGTTTGTAAAGAAATCAAAGATGCCAGAGGTCAAAAAGATACCCATTACAAACGCAATCTCAGGTTGATTTTTATACGAAAGTATCAACCAAGAAAACACCAAGCCAAGCAATAAAGAGAAAATCGGTCCACCCAAAACAATGATAATCGACTGACCCAAAGTTCGGGTTTGCGCATGGCTACAAAGCCCTTGTCCTAAACTAAATAGTTTTGGTGTGAAGAAGATCTCCAACCGACCGAGATTGAATTTAAAGCTTTTCTCCAGGTTCCCGTAAGAGCCAATGTAAATGGTTACTTTTTTATTGGTAAAGGCGAGAGAGGGTAGCGCATGTCCCAATTCATGAACCATGGTCGTGAATGGTCTCGAAAGAATCAACGCCAAAAAAACAGCGATGGTACCTAAGATTGCAGTCATGAGTTATGAATAATTTCGTTTAGCGGCCAATTTGTGATCTGTAGAGGAAATGTGTTTTTCCAAACCAATTATATTAAAAGTGCCCCCAGTATTTTCATGCAATTTCTGAAAATCATACAAATCTTCCAAAACGGTAATACCCACCAATCGCGTTTCGGAGAAATCAATCGTTGTCTTTGACCCAGTAGGGATTTGATTTAATAATTTATTGATTTTTAAAATGCCCAAGAAATTGGCAATGCCTTTAATTTTTAAATCATAAGTTCCATCTTCATTTGCTACAAAGCTTGAACCTGATTTAAAAATCATTTTGAAAAATTGGACTGGATTCACCTTTGCCAAAATCATATGCCCTATCAATGCAATAAACAATCCTCCAAACAAACCAATCAGCAAGTTGGTATATAAAGTCAAAACCATTGTGATGACAAAGAAGATGAGTTGTTCAATGCCATGACTATAAATTTTCTTAAAGACTTTAGGCGAAGCCAATTTGAAACCAGTGTAAACCAGCAAAATCGCAAAAGCACAAAGTGGAACCTTTTGCATCATTGGACTTAATAACACAATGAAAAGAAGCAACAAAAGCCCCTGATACATATTTGACCATTTAGTTTTGGCTCCGTTGTGGACATTGACAGTACTCCTGATGATGACGGCAATTATCGGCAAACCTCCAATCATACCCGCAGCCATGGTGCTTAGGCCGATACCAGTTAGGTCTTTGTTTAAGTCCGTTTTTCTTTTGTATGGATCAATTTTATCAACGGCTTTGGCGATGGCAAGCGACTCAATACTCGTGATGATCATCATAGAAACCACTGTCGTCCAAAATTCGATGGTTCCTATTTTCCCAAAGTTCGGAAACATGACGGATTCCATAATATTCGATGGCATGCTGAGCAGCAGATCAGGTCCCAATTGAAAGTCTTTTCCTAAAAAAGAAAGACTATGATCTTGGAAAAAATTGAATGCATATGCAAAAGGAATAGACAGCAGAATGACCCACATCGGCGCAGGTAATATCTTAAAAAGCTTCGATTTTAATTTGGAATGAAAAAGAATTATCAACAAACCGACTGCCGAAATGATAACAACAAAAGGATTCGCTTGCGGTAGCATCCGAACTGCATCTGTCAAGTTTTCAATAATGCTATGACTCTTGGAGTAGGTGCCAAGTGCTACATGAATCTGTTTGGCAAATATGATTAATCCAATTGCCGCCAAAATTCCATGAATCACCGAAGAGTGGAAAATATCTGCAAAACGCCCTAATTTCAATAACCCTAACAAAACCTGCAAAGCACCTGAAATAACCACAGCTGCCAATACATAATTAAACGCCTGTCCTGTTCCGTCATCAAGTATGGCTATGCCAGCCAAGATGACGCCAATGACTCCTTTGGCAGGGCCGTTGACTGAGATATGTCCTCCTCTATATAAAGTAGTAATCACTCCTCCTACAATTGCAGAAAAAATGCCTGCCATCGGAGGTGCGCCTGCTGCCAAAGCAATACCTAAAGACAGCGGCAAAGCAATAAGTGCAACACTTACGGCAGCTACCAAGTCATTTTGCCAATTTTCCACTAATCCTTTAAATCCCCTCTTTGGTAACGATTGCATTTGTTTTTGTGTAGTTGATTTGCAAAAACTGTAAATATAGGAAAAGTTAAGAGTGTGGAGGAATATGGAGGTTTGATGTCTTGAATTTGCATCTTTTGGTTGGTAGAGAAGAGTATTTGCCTATGTACCATTATTTTAATTGAATAAATTCCTCCAAACCATGCTTTTTCAAATCATCGATCAACTTATTCGTACGAAAGTACTGCCCTTTTTTGGTTAAATGATAATGGGTGTCAAAGTGTAAACTATCATTGGTGGAGTAGTCAATCGGTTTTCCAATGATTTCGAAGTCTTTGAGTGAGATTTGGTTGTAAAATGTATTGATAGCCACTTCGCTATTTTTGTACGAACTCTTATTTAGACAAGGAAATGAAAAATACATATGAGCATTCTTCTTTTCAATAAAGTTAGCAAATTCAGTTACATATTCAATCGCATGTTTATTTAATTTTCCTGATAATTGGTCATTGGGTATTGCTTTTGTTTTGGGATGATTCCAGTGATTAACTGCGTCTCCGTGGATGTTGAATGACTTTCTGTGATAGATATCAATGATGTTCAACGATTTAAAAAAAGTAGTCAGATAGGATTTTATTTTGACCAACGCCTCTTTAGGAAGAAACTTTATGCAAATAAGAATTTGTCGCCAATTTAGATTTTTCCAATTGGTTGGATAAACACTTAACCCTTGAATCAATGCTTGACTACCGTAAAAAAAATCATTGAAAAAATGACTGTATTCAGGTGAAAGAATAACAATATCTCCTTTTTGTATAAATGGTTTTACATCATCGATGATATACTTCAAACCATATCCAGCATGAATTCCCGTGTTAATTACCTCGACTTCAAACTCTTTTTCGATTAATGGAGAATAAATACCGAAGCTTAGATTGGAACCACCGACCAATATGATTCTTGGTTTTTCTTTTTCAGCTGAGAGCAGTTGATGTTTATCGTAAATGGAGTAATGTAAATTTTCTTTTATCAGGTTGCTAGGGATCAAAAATCCAATTAAAAGAATGGTCGAGATAGCAAGAAAAAACAATAAACACTTTTTTATAAATCTGTTCATTTTTCTTAGAATTGAAAGTAAATAAATTCTTGTTTCGTTCCTGCAAAGTAAAATATCAGAACGACCAAAATGATATAAACACTCCATCTGAATAAAAAAGGCGTTTTAGAACTTAAAACCAAACCATGTTCTTTTGTTCGTTGAATCCATTCAATAAAAATAAGAATGGATATAGATAGGATTGAAATGGAAAATATTTTCGTATCAAAGAAGGTCGGACTTTCAAATAAACTTGTAGAAAAGATCCCTTTCAAATAATGAAAACTATCTGTAATTGTATCTGATCTGAAAAATACCCATGCAAGGCTTATCAATAGGAATGTTTTAATTATCTGATAAAACTCTTTAGGACTCGGAAGTAGTTTTCCTTCTGCTACAGTGTTGGTGTTTATTCTATTTTTTTCTGCTAATAAAAGTGGTAAGAAGTATAAAGCATTTAGAAATCCCCATGCCAAAAAAGTCCAGTTCGCACCATGCCAAAACCCACTTACCAAAAAGATGGCAAAGGTGTTTCGAATCTTCATCACCATGCCTCCACGGCTACCCCCTAATGGAATATAAAGGTAATCTCTAAACCATGTAGAAAGCGAAATATGCCATCGTCTCCAAAATTCAGAAATGTCGCGAGAGAAATATGGAAAGGCAAAGTTTTTCATCAGATTGAAGCCAAACAATCTGGAAGTGCCAATCGCAATATCTGAGTACCCAGAAAAATCACCATAAATTTGAAACGCAAAAAATACAGCTCCCAAGAGAAGAGTACTACCCGATAACTCAGCGTAATTTGAGAAAACTTCATTGACGTAAGTCGCACAATTATCTGCCACAACCACTTTTTTAAACAAGCCCCAAAGAATTTGGCGCAACCCGTCGGTAGCATTCTCGTATTCAAATTTTCTTTTTTTACTAAATTGAGGAAGAAGATTCGTCGCCCTTTCGATGGGGCCCGCGACCAGTTGAGGAAAAAAGCTTACGTATGCGAAAAACGCAATGAGGTCTTTCGTAGCAGTCATTTTTTTTCTATAAATATCTATCGAATAGCTAAGCGTCTGGAAAGTGTAAAAGCTAATTCCAACTGGTAAAATAATGTTTAATCGGTTGGAGTCGAAGGTGCTGCCAAACAGCGTAAAGGCATCTACAAAGCTGTCAAGAAAGAAGTTGTAATATTTGAAAAATCCGAGAAAACCAAGATTAATTAATAAGCTTAAAAATAGTAAAGCTTTCCGGTTAAAGGTCTTTTCTTCTTTCGATAATTTTAAGCCTATTAGAAAATCTACAGTCGAGCTGAAAATGATAAGGCCTAAAAATCGATAATCCCACCAACCGTAAAATACATAGCTCGCAAATAGTAAAAATAGATTTTGTACTTTGATGTTTTTGTTAACAACAAACCAGTATATCAAAAAGACCAACGGTAAAAAAATCGAAAACTCTAAGGTGTTAAACAGCATTTGCTTTTCAGGTATCTATTCGTCCCCACATAGCTATTTAATACTGTTAGCTGGAGGTTTTCATTTAATGAATTGGGAATTGGCGATAAAATTCGGAATCTGCTGGAAAGGTACTAAACGTTAGATTAGTTCTTAGTTTTTATTCTTTTTTAGAAAAAGTTTTATCGAATCCATCACAATAATTATCAGATAATAAAGTTGGGATCGATTGAAACTTAAAATCAAAGTCATCACGCGCAAGACAAGTCCAATACCATTTGCAGAGCGCATCGAAAAGCTGAATGAACTGATGCGTGGTTGGGTACATTATTTCAAACATGCGACAGGTTATCAAAAGTTGAAAGACTTAGATTCATGG